>CAIVDH010000337.1 GCA_903904635.1 uncultured Burkholderiales bacterium
AGATAAAGCGAATAATAAACATACAGTGAAGCATGCGCGGCAACCATCAGAAAAGTAGAGACAAAAAAAGCCAGCACTTCACGTCGCCGCAATAATTCCCGTACCGAGCCTGCCTCTTCCTTGTGCAAAGCAATGGGCTCTTCACGCATACGCAGCGTTACTACAAATACCATCGCCAGTAATGCTAAAGCTATCCATGGCATCAATTCCACACCGAACCAGTCCAGTAACTGACCCGCAACCATTACCGCGACAATAAAACCAACCGAGCCCCACAAACGCAGACGGCCGTAATGCGTCAGATCACCGCGCATTGCAGAGAGCATCAAGGCTTCAGACAATGGCCCTTGTGCGCTGGTAAATAAATTCACGACCACCATCACAATAAAAAAATATAAAAAAGACTGGCCGTAAAACATGCCACAAAAAGTCAGCACTGCGGCCAACGAAGTCAGTCGCAACACGCCAACACGCTGACCACTGTGATCCGCCACCCAGCCCCATAAATTCGGCCCGAATATGCGCATCACCTGCAACAGTGACATCAATACACCGATCTGTCCGGCGGAGAGACCCCGCTCTGAAAAAAACAGACTCGCATAAGGCGAGAAGACGCCAACATAACCGTAATAGGCGAAGAAGAACAACGCAAAATTCAGCGATTGTTCAGGTTTGGAGGAATGGGACACAGGGGTTGATGCGTTCACTGTGCGCACCCGCTGGTGCGCACGATGTCATTATTCAAGTCTTGTCTGGCAGGTTGACATCACCGCATTGCGCACGATGACGCAATGCATGATCCATCAACACCAAGGCCAGCATCGCCTCAGCAATTGGCGTAGCGCGTATGCCCACGCAGGGGTCGTGTCGGCCCAGCGTTTCAACCATCACAGGATTACCATCACGGTCAATCGAGCGGCGCGGCGTGCGTATGCTGGAAGTCGGCTTGATAGCAATCGAGACCGTAATATCCTGACCAGATGAAATCCCGCCGAGTATGCCGCCGGCGTTGTTACCAACAAAACCCTCAGTCGTAATCTCATCACCATGGATCGAGCCCCGGTGCGCAACAGATTTAAATCCAGCGCCGATCTCCACACCTTTGACCGCATTAATGCCCATCATCGCAAAGGCAATGTCAGCATCCAGTTTGTCGTAAATCGGCTCGCCCAATCCCACTGGCACATTTTGCGCAACCACCTCTATACGCGCACCGCATGAATCACCGGCCTTGCGCAAGCTGTCCATATACGCTTCGAGCTCAGGCACGATGCCCGCGTTCGCTGCAAAAAACGGGTTATTGGGCACATGATCCCAAGATTCAAAAGGAATCGCGATTTCACCTAGCTGACTCATGCAGCCCTTGAAAGTCAGGCCATACTGAGCAAATAACCATTTACGTGCCACAGCCGCTGCACCCACCACAGGTGCTGTCAGGCGCGCAGAAGAACGTCCGCCACCACGCGGATCGCGTATGCCGTATTTGTGCCAATAAGTGAAGTCGGCATGGCCGGGACGAAAACGGTCCACAATATTGCCGTAGTCCTGACTGCGCTGGTCTTCGTTATGAATCAGCAATGCAATCGGCGTACCGGTTGTCTTGCCTTCATACACACCTGAGAGAATTTGTACCGTATCAGATTCTTTGCGCTGCGTGACATGGCGCGAGGTGCCAGGCTTGCGGCGGTCGAGCTCAGGTTGTATGTCTGCCTCTGACAATTCCATGCCGGGAGGGCAGCCATCTATCACACAGCCTATTGCTGGGCCATGTGATTCGCCAAAAGTGGTAACGCAAAATAGCTTGCCAAATGTATTGCCGGACATGATGGGATTCGCAACCAGAGACGGAAAGTCGTTATTTTACCAGTCGGCGCCGTCCGGCCATGGTTGCCACCCAATCATATAACGCATGCAGGTAAGCGCGCTGCAACCAGCACAACAGAAAAAGAAGCAGCGCATTGAGTAATGCGGTAAACAGAAACAGCTGCGGCACAGAGAAGCCAGCTTGCAGCAATACCATCGCTGTCAAAGCAGCCACCACCATAAACAGCGCGTTCAAAATATTCATGCCGCCTATCGTGCGCGATAGATGCGAGCGTTCGGCCTTGGTCTGTATCAGCGCAAACAAAGGTACGACATAAATGCCACCACTCACACCAAGCAATGCGCAATCGAGCATCACGCGTATGCCGGCTCCCTGCGCCAGAAACCCGGCCGCACCAACTGTCGCTGTCGTTGTATAAGCAAGCGCAGATGCATACAGATCAATCGCAAACAGCGTCAGACCGATCGCGCCGGCAGGCACCAGCCCCAGCTGCAGCTTGCCGCCAGAAATTTTTTCGCATAGCAAAGAACCTGCTCCTATGCCTAGCGAAAATGCAGTAAGCAACAGCACAAACACAACAGGCTCACCATGCAGCACATCGCGCGCAAACACCGGAAATTGCGCCAGCAACATTGCGCCAAAAAACCAGAACCAGGAATTTGCCAGCATGGCGATAAAAACCTCGCGGTTCTGCGCAGAGAAACGCAGATTGCGCCCTATTTCCAAAAAAGGATTGCGACTGATGACCAGTGCAGCATCAGCTGCTGGTGTAGTGGGTATCGCACGACTAAATAGCCAGCCCAGTACTGCCACAAAAATTGTGGCAGTCATTATCATGACGATGCCATAGGGTTTTGCAGTCACGAGTATGGCCCCACTAAGTTGACCAGTCAGTATGCCAACGAAAGTACCCATCTGTACCATGCCATTGCCACCTACCAGCTCGCCCGTTGACAAATGCTGCGGCAGATAAGCATGTTTGATCGGCCCGAATAGTGTCGAATGCAAACCCATGGCCACCACAGCAAACACTAATATCCAAAGACTGTGCATCAACCAGCCCACCGCCGCAATCAGCATGATCGCAATCTCCAGCAGCTTGACCAAGCGCACCAG
>CAIVDH010000338.1 GCA_903904635.1 uncultured Burkholderiales bacterium
CAGCAGCGACTCACGCGACACCAAAGCAAAGCCGCCACCCAGACCAACCTCACGGGTACGCCAGGCATATAAAACAAATGCGGCACCAACCACTGCGGTGAGCAAAGATAAAATCAGTATGCCGCGCGTAGGATCAGTAGCAAATGCATGTACTGAAGTCAGCACACCCGAGCGCACCAGGAACGTGCCCAGCAAAGAAAGCGCAAAGGCAACCAGCGAGAGCAATACAGTCCAGCTTTTTAATGCATCGCGCTTGTCCGTTACGGCCAGCGAATGGATTAATGCCGTACCAGCAAACCAAGGCAGGATAGAGGCATTCTCAACCGGATCCCAGAACCACCAGCCGCCCCAGCCCAGTTCGGTATAAGCCCACCAGCTGCCCAACAAAATACCCACTGTTAAAAAAGACCAGGCCGCATTCGCCCATGGCCGCGACCAGCGCGCCCAGGTGGGATCTAGCCTGCCTTCTAATAAAGCTGCGATGGCAAACGCAAAGGTCACAGCAAAACCAACGTAGCCC
Source organism: uncultured Burkholderiales bacterium (assembly GCA_903904635.1). Classification (GTDB taxonomy): domain Bacteria; phylum Pseudomonadota; class Gammaproteobacteria; order Burkholderiales; family Burkholderiaceae_D; genus Pernthalerella. The sequence continues at coordinate 521 of CAIVDH010000338.1, forward strand.
ATGTAAAGCATAGGCGGATGAATCACCATCACCGGGTCTTGCAACAAGGGGTTGAGATCACGCCCTTCCAGTGCTGCAGGCAGCAATCGCAAAAATGGGTTGGAGCTTGCCAGCAGCAAGCCGACAAAAGCAACCTGCAATAACAACAGCGTAGCAATCACACGCGCACGAAATCCGGAAGCCAGATGACGCGAACGAATTGCAACAGCCGCAGTCCAGCCAGCCAGCATCAATACCCAAAGCAATAGGGAGCCCTCATGCGAGCCCCATGAGGCAGCGAAGCGATAAGCCACTGGCAGCACACTATTGGAATTTTCAGCGACATTGCGCACCGAAAAATCACTGCTGATAAAACACCAGATCAGCGCGCCGAATGCTGCAGCACTGAGCAGAAAAGTCAGCACTGATGTCGCTGCCAGCGCACGGCCCAGATAAGCATGCGAAGCTTGCTGACGACTGATTTGCCAAAAGCCGGACACAGAACTCACCAACGCAATAGCTAATGCCAGCGCCAGGCATACTTGACCAAGTTCAGCGATCATGGCTGTGCCTCCAGTTGCAGTTTCACATCGCGCGCGCCAGGCTTAATACCCTTGACCACTACACGTAAATCACCATCCTGTTTTTGTACGCTGCCACCTACGGCTATGCGTGCTTCAACATCAACCAGTTTTGCATCTGACAGTTTGTTTGCAGGATTCATAGAAAGACTGTCATCAAGTTTGAAAGGAAATGCAGATTGATTAATCACTTGCGCAAGCGGCACGCGCATTGCAGCCAGCGGTGGCCCACCCGTACTGTTTGCGGGTCGCGCCAATACGAATAAGACTGCATCAGCAGGTATTTTGCCATCCCGCGCCAATCGTAGAAGGGCTGGAGACAATGACAAGGTGCCGGTAATGGTTTTGCCACTGGCGACTTGCTGCGGCTGTTTTGGTGCTGTAGGTGCGCCAAGGCTTGCCAGCACTTCGTCAATACGTCTTTGCTCTTCACCATCTGGCGGCATCAGCGCGCGTAAACGGCGCCAATACGAAATCGCTTCTGCAGACTGATTATTTTGCATCGCATAGGTTGCTGCCAGTGCCAAAGCTTTGGGTTGACGCGGATTGATAGACAACGCCTGCTGAACCAGATTAATAGGTCGACCTGCCAATATATGATCCGGCGTGGATGCAGCCAATGCATCGGCAAGATCAGTCAGTACCGCCGGATCACCCGGCTTTAATTTTAGTAGGCGTTCCAGTGTTGCTGCTGCAGCTGCATAATTACCAGTGAAAAAATAAGAACGTGCCAGTAACGACCAGCCATCCACATCTTCTGGTTTTTCTTTCAGGCGAGCTTCGAGTTTCGCAATACTCTCAGCCATAGTGGCTTCAAGTTGCCGCGCTTGCTCGTCCTCCGGCGATGCAGCAGGCGCAGCAAATTGTAATGCTGCCGGCTCGAACTGCCCATACTTAGCATAGATGCCAGCAGCGATTAACAAGACCAGCAGGAAGCTAGCAGACAAAACAGTTTTTGATGGTAGGGCCGCATGTTCTGCGCTGACTTTGGACCGTGAAGTAACCGCATCTGCAGTCTCCAGCCATTCCTGGCGCAAGACAGCACGCGTTTCAGCGCTTAATTGCGGGTCTTCTTCTATTTCTCGCCGTCGGGCTAACATCACCTGCCACTCAGGATCATCATCTGCGGCAGCAGCGGGAGGTACAGAACCCCACGCGCGCATCAACCAGAAAAAAACAAGCAGTGCTAGCAAAACAGCAACGAGAAAAAATACCGACATCAGTAATCCTGATAGGTGAACGAGTTTAACCGGGGGCATTGATTAACCCAGGCGAGCAATCAATGTAAGCCCCACATTATATAGATATTGCTTGCTAGCATTTGCAGGGCCGACTGCGCAGATTAAAAACGTAAACAACTTGTTTTACAGCTACATTTCAATTATTATTGAAATATGGAAAATACATCGATTGTGAGAGCATTGTCTGCCATTGCACAAGAATCTCGGCTAAATATATTTCGCATCTTGGTTCAGGCTGGGCCAGCCGGCATGGCTGCCGGCAAAATCAGCACAACCTCGGGCATTGCCCCTTCCTCTCTTTCTTTTCATTTGAAAGAGCTCGCTCACGCACAAATGGTCATAGCTAAACAAGAAGGTAGATTTGTGTATTACAGCGCAAATTTCGCAACCATGAACACCGTGATCGCCTATCTGACTGAAAACTGCTGCGGTGGGAATCCTTGCTCACCTGTTTCTGTATGCGACTCAGGCTGCGATCGTGAAGCGACGCAATGAATTTTTTTCGTAATAATTTTCTAATTAGTCTTAATAATCTCAACATTCGGAGGGCTGCTCATGTCTGAAAAAATTTTTAATATTTTGGTGCTATGCACGGGCAATTCCGCCCGCAGCATCATGGCAGAAGCACTATTCAATTCCATGGGACACGGTCGTTTCCATGCTTACAGTGCCGGCAGTCACCCAAATGGCGCAGTCAATCCGTTTGCGGTAGAAAGAGTTGCGGCCATAGGCTATGACACCACCGCATTACGCAGCAAAAGCTGGGATGAATTTGCAAAAGAAGATGCCCCAAAAATGGATTTCGTCATTACAGTTTGCGATAACGCTGCTGGTGAGGTGTGCCCAATGTGGCCTGGACAACCGATTACAGCGCACTGGGGCTTTGAAGACCCGGCAGCAGTAACCGGTGAGGATGCGATCAAGCGACGCGCCTTCGATAAAATTTTTCATCAGATCATGAACCGCGTGCAGCTGTTTGTGAATTTGCCGTTAAAGACCCTGGATGCACAATCTATCAAACGCGAAATGGACAATATAGGTCACAGCGCATTATGAATTTATTCGAGCGCTATTTAACGCTGTGGGTCGCATTGTGTATTGTGGCCGGTATCGCGCTGGGACAGTTTTTTTCGCCCCTGTTTCAGGCTATAGGCCGAATGGAAATTGCGCAGGTCAATCTGCCGGTTGGCTTATTGATCTGGGTGATGATCATACCCATGCTGGTGAAGGTTGATTTCGGCGCACTAAATCAAGTTAAACAACATTGGCGCGGCATAGGCGTGACCTTGTTTGTAAACTGGGCAGTCAAGCCCTTCTCCATGGCTTTGCTGGGTTGGATTTTTATACGCTGGTTATTTGCCCCCTATTTGCCGGCTGATCAGCTAGACAGCTATATAGCCGG
>CAIVDH010000339.1 GCA_903904635.1 uncultured Burkholderiales bacterium
CGCTTAATGGCTTGCGCAAAGAGTTGGGCATTGCTGTGTTGGTAACCGAGCAGGTTTTGTCATTTGCGATGGAAGTCGCAGATCAGTTGTTAGTAATAGACCGCGGCCAGATTGTGCGGACCACGGCAAAAAGTAATATTGATTTGAATGATGTTCGTTCATTCCTGACTGTGTAGTCGGGCCTTTAACTATCGGAGATAAAAATGAGGCATGGTGATATTTCAAGCAGTAAGGATTGCGTCGGCGTAGCCGTAGTTAACTACAAAATGCCTAGTCTGCATACCAAAGCAGAAGTGCTGGACAATGCGCGCAAGATCGGCGAAATGTTATGCGGCATGAAGCGTGGCTTGCCAGGTATGGATTTAGTTATTTTCCCTGAGTATTCCACGCACGGCATTATGTATGACAGCAAAGAGATGTATGACACGGCGGCATCCATACCTGGTGAAGAAACAGAAATTTTTGCAGCGGCCTGCCGCAAAGCCAATGTATGGGGCGTATTTTCTCTGACTGGTGAACGCCATGAAGAGCATCCGAAAAAAGCACCGTACAACACTTTAATCTTGATGAACAATAAGGGCGAGATCGTGCAGAAATATCGCAAGATCATGCCTTGGGTACCGATCGAGGGTTGGTATCCAGGCGACTGCACTTATGTATCCGAAGGCCCTAAGGGCATGAAGATCAGCCTGATCATTTGCGACGATGGTAATTACCCTGAAATCTGGCGTGACTGCGCCATGAAAGGTGCAGAACTGATCATCCGTTGCCAGGGCTATATGTATCCGGCCAAAGACCAGCAAATCGTCATGGCAAAAGCCATGGCATGGGCGAACAACAGCTATGTCGCTGTGGCGAATGCAGCCGGCTTTGATGGTGTGTATTCCTACTTCGGTCATTCAGCATTAGTCGGCTTTGATGGCCGCACGCTAGGCGAATGCGGCACTGAAGAAAATGGTATTCAGTATGCAGAAATGTCCGTGAGCCTGATACGCGATGCGCGCAAAAATGGCCAGTCGCAAAATCATCTCTACAAACTCCTGCATCGTGGCTATACCGGCAAAATCAATTCCGGCGAAGATCCGAATGGTGTAGCAGCTTGTCCGTATGAGTTCTACGGCAAGTGGATTAATGATCCTGAAGGCACACGCAAAATGGTTGAGGCTATTACGCGCTCCACACCGGGCACGGAAGAATCCCCAATAGAAGGCATTCCGAATCAAGCGACAGCACACCGCTGATCGATTTACTTACTCTTCGCGCAGGTTCTTGCGCGCTCCGGATGTTCTCCCTTTTCCGGAGCGCGCATTTTTTTAGCTAATTATGAATAAGCATATCGAGCCCTACCTGATACGCAGCGAGCCTTACTATCGCAGCGCAGGCAATGAAGTTGCGTTATTTGAAGCGGCCTATACACTGCGTATGCCGATGATATTAAAAGGGCCTACAGGCTGTGGCAAAACACGTTTCATGGAACACATGGCGTGGCGCTTACAACGTCCGTTAATTACGGTTGCGTGCAATGAAGACATGACAGCTTCTGATTTGGTTGGCCGCTATTTGCTCGATGCATCCGGTACAGTCTGGCATGACGGTCCGCTGACGATTGCAGCGCGCTATGGTGCGATCTGTTATCTGGATGAAGTGGTCGAAGCTCGACAAGATACGACGGTGATTATTCATCCGTTGACTGATGACCGGCGCACACTGCCGCTGGACAAGCGCGGTGAATTAATCCATGCGCATCCTGATTTTCAACTGGTGGTGTCTTACAACCCCGGCTATCAAAGTATTACCAAAGATCTCAAGCAATCGACTAAGCAGCGCTTTGGTGCGATGGATTTTACTTATCCGAATGAAGCGATAGAAACGGAAATCGTTCAGGTCGAAAGCGGCGCGTCTGCAGACGTTGCTAAAAAACTGGTTGGCATTGCACATCGCTCGCGTGCGTTGCGCGGTCGTGGTCTGGAAGAGGGTATCTCTACGCGTATGCTGGTGCATGCCGGCGCGTTGATAGGAGCTGGTATCACACCGAAAGAAGCGTGCAAGCTGGCGCTGACACGGCCGATTACGGACGACGCCGATGTGCTCACTGCACTGGATGGTTTCATTGATGCTTACTTCGGCACCTGAGAATGACAGCACGCTGCCTGATCTCGCTGCGCTGATTGCGTTGGTTCAGGAGCGCGAGCCAGCATTCGCGATGGCTTTGCCCGAGCTTGCGCGTCAGCTGAAAAATCATCAGGCGGTGGCAGATTTATGCGACCTGTTGGATGAAACTGCCGTCGCCGCACCAGGGCTGGTTACTGATCTGGTGTCACATATCGGCTACCTGTTAAACACGCTGGATGTGGCGGGTCTGCGGCGCTGGATACTGACCGGTTTGCGGCTTTATCCGAATCATCCGGCAAAACTGGCTGCCTACTTTCGTCTGGAAGATCCGCTGGCAGCGCAGTGCATGGTGAGTGAGACGCAAGGCATTTCTTTTGAGCGCACGCGTCATGCACTTGAGCTGTATCTGACTGGCTTTGGCCAGCATGCACTTGAGCTGCAGGCGCGTATTCAGCGCAACCTGAATGCACCTGCTTTGCGTCCGGTGATTAGTGATGCCACGTTGTCGCTGCCGGATCATTATCTGGCATGGGATGGTGGTCTGCGTGGTGATGTCTATCGCGCTGCAGCTGCGCATGCATTGGCGCATTTACAGTTTTCACCGCGACACCAAGCCGCTGGCAAACGTAAGCCTTTGCTTTTGACGATGCTGGGTTTAATTGAAGATGCGCGGGTTGAGCGATTGATGGCACTACGCTATCCGGGACTGCGCGCTTTATGGGGACGCTTTCACGTTGCATCAGGAGAGCGGGGCGAGCTGGATTTCGGTTCGCTATCTTCACGACTTGCGCGTGCTTTGCATGACCCTGCCTATGAAGATCAAAATCACTGGGTAAACAAAGGGCGCGATTTATTTGCAGCTGTTGCAAATGATCTGGAAAATATCGCCGCATTTGTAGAGGTGGGCAGCATACTGGCCAATGATTTGGGTCAGATGCGCGTGCGCTTTAATCCGCAGGCCTATGTTGTCCAGCCGGCCTATCGTGATGACAATTCTTTTTTGTGGCGATTTGATACTGATCCGCCTGACACGCCACCCGAAGAAAGTATGTCGCAGCAGTCCGTGCAAATCGAGCCCACCGACAGCGGCGCAGATAATGCCATGCATGTCTCGCCGATAGAAGTAGCGCAGGGTATGCGATGGCATTATCCGGAGTGGGATCAGCAGGCTGAATTATTGCGCGATCGCTGGACTACCGTGATTGATAATTCCGCGGCTGATAAGGCTCAACGCTGCGCAGCATCTGGTTTACGTTCCAACATCAGAAAAGTTTCGCTCGATACGCGCGCGCGTTTGCTAGACCGCGGTGTAAGACTCAGGCGTCAGCATGAAGGCGAAGAGCTTGACCTCAATGCGGTAATAGAAACACGCATTAGTCAACGAGCCCGACTTGCGCCTGATCCCAGGATTTTTCAGCGTCCGGGCAAGCGGCGCCGTCATGCGTCGATTTTGCTGCTGCTGGATTTGTCAGAATCGACCAATGATGCGGTGATGGGCACCTTTGTTTCTTTACTGGATTTAGAAAAGCGCGCAGCAAGCTTGGTTGCGCAATCTATTGATGCAGAATACGACAGACTAGCTATTGATGGTTTTTGTTCAGATGGCCGCGAGCAGGTTTATTACACACGCATTAAAGATTTTGATGAGCCATTTTCTGCGCCACAGGAGCAGGCACTGAATAGACAGCAAGGCGCACTGTCTACGCGCATGGGTGCAGCTTTGCGTCATGCAGGCTGGCGTCTTGATACCGAGACGACTGAAAAAAAAATACTACTGCTGGTAACCGATGGTGAGCCTTCCGATATTGACGTTACAGATAAAAATTATCTGATTGAGGACGCGCGCGCAGCCGTGCATGCGCTGGCCATCAAAGGTATTACTGTTTTTTGTCTGACCCTGGATCCGCGTGCGGATCCGTATGTGAAAATTATTTTTGGTGCACAAAATTATCTGATTGTAGACA
>CAIVDH010000340.1 GCA_903904635.1 uncultured Burkholderiales bacterium
GAGCCGGGTACATTCAAAGATCGCGACATCATGCGCTACAACCCGCATGCGCTGATCGAAGGCATGGCCATCGGCGCGTATGCCATGGGTATTACAGTAGGCTACAACTACATACACGGCGAAATCTGGGATACCTATGATCGTTTTGAAGAGGCGCTGGAAGAAGCGCGTGCTGGTGGATTTTTAGGTGACCGTATTTTAGGAACCGATTTCTCTTTTCAGCTGCATGCACATCATGGTTATGGTGCTTATATCTGTGGCGAAGAAACCGCCTTGCTTGAATCCCTGGAAGGCAAAAAAGGTCAGCCACGTTTCAAGCCGCCATTCCCTGCCAGCTATGGTCTGTATGGCAAGCCAACCACGATCAATAACACCGAAACATTTGCGGCAGTGCCCTTTGTAATGAATCTCGGCGGCGCAGCCTATGCGGCACTGGGCAAACCCAATAATGGCGGTACCAAGATTTTTTCTGTATCCGGTGATGTGGCCCGTCCGGGAAATTATGAAGTGCCTATGGGCACACCATTTGCGGCTTTGCTGGAACTGGCCGGCGGCATGCGTGACGGCATAAAAATTAAGGCAGTTATCCCCGGCGGTTCATCCATGCCTGTGTTGACTGGTGATGTAATGATGGCCACCGACATGGATTACGATTCCATCGCCAAGGCAGGTTCCATGCTGGGTTCAGGCGCGGTGATCGTCATGAATGACACACGCTGCATGGTCAAATCTTTATTGCGCCTGTCTTACTTCTACTATGAAGAATCATGCGGGCAGTGCACGCCATGTCGCGAAGGTACTGGCTGGCTATACCGCATGGTGCATCGCATAGAGCATGGCCAGGGCAGACCCGATGACCTCGACATGTTGAACACCATCGCCGATGGCATACAAGGCCGAACAATTTGCGCCCTCGGTGATGCAGCGGCAATGCCAGTGCGTGCGATGGTCAAGAATTTTACCGACGAATTTGCGTATCACATCGAACATAAACGATGCCTGGTACCAGCCTACATCTGACAAAATAAAGCGAAGCCATGGTTGAGATCGAGATAGACGGCAAAAAAGTCGAAGTGCAAGAAGGCAGTATGGTGATGGATGCTGCCAATCGTTTAGGCACTTACATTCCTCATTTTTGCTATCACAAGAAATTGTCGATTGCGGCAAATTGCCGCATGTGTCTGGTAGAAGTAGAAAAAGCACCTAAGCCTTTACCAGCTTGTGCAACGCCGGTTGCAGCAGGCATGATCGTGCGCACCCATAGCGAAAAAGCAATCCGTGCGCAAAAAGATGTAATGCAGTTTTTACTGATTAATCATCCGCTGGATTGCCCGATTTGCGACCAAGGCGGTGAATGTCAGTTGCAGGATCTTGCTGTTGGCTATGGTCCTTCTTCATCGCACTATCAGGAAGAAAAGCGGGTAGTAGTACCTAAAGATGCAGGCCCGCTGATCTCCATGAAAGAAATGACGCGCTGCATACATTGCACACGCTGCGTCAGATTTGGTCAGGAAATCGCCGGTGTAATGGAATTCGGTATGTTGGGTCGTGGTGAGCATTCTGAGATTACGACCTTTGTCGGCAAGACAGTTGATTCCGAATTGTCCGGTAACATGATTGATCTGTGCCCTGTCGGCGCACTGACTTCCAAACCTTTCCGCTATAGCGCCCGCACCTGGGAGCTGTCGCGTCGCAAATCTGTCAGCCCGCATGACAGCCTAGGCGCCAACCTCATCGTGCAGGTGAAGGGTGCCACCGTCATGCGTGTACTGCCATTGGAAAATGATGCAGTCAATGAATGCTGGTTATCGGATCGTGATCGTTTTTCCTACGAAGGACTCAATAGTCCTGATCGACTGACCAAGCCCATGATCAAGCAGGGCGGGCAATGGCAGGAAACCGACTGGCAAACAGCACTCGAATATACTGCCCACGGACTGCGCAATATCCGTCATGAACACGGTGCTGATGCGATTGCTGCATTAGCTGCGCCTTATTCAACACTGGAAGAAATGTCGTTGTTGCAGAAGTTGGTGCGCGGACTTGGTTCTGATAATGTTGATTTCCGTCTGCGTCAGTCTGATTTTGCTCTTGATGGCAAACTGGTTCCATGGCTGGGCATGGCGATAGAAGAAGTCAGCAAGCTCAAGCGTGTATTGGTGATTGGTTCTTTCCTGCGCAAAGATCATCCGTTACTCGCGGCACGTCTGCGGCTGGCCGCGCGTAACGGTGCCAAGATCAGCGTGTTACATGCAACGGATGATGAGTTGCTCATGCCGCTGGCAAATAAATTGATCGCTGCGCCTGCTGCCTGGCTGACGCACTTAGGCGAAATTGCTGTTGCAATTGCACTAAGCAAGGGCATAACAGCCCCCGTTGAATTTGCTACTTTGCAGCCATCTGCCACAGCCAAACAAATAGCCGCCAGTTTGCTCTCTGGCGAGCCACGTGCAATCTTCCTCGGCAATGCTGCTGCTCAGCATCCGCAGGCTTCCAGTCTGCATGCAATAGCGCAATGGATTGCTCAAAATACGGAATCTAATTTTGGTTATCTGACCGAAGCTGCCAATACCGTTGGAGGTTATCTCGCACACGCCTTGCCTGCCAAAGGTGGTAATGCAGGTGAGATGTTTGCCAAGCCGCGTAAAGCCTACGTGCTGTTGCATGCTGAGCCTGAACTCGATTGCTATGACGCGCATGCAGCGCGCGCTGCACTCAATCAGGCCGAGATGGTGATTGCCTTGTCTCCATTTGCGCACGGTGCAGAATACGCAGATGTGATGTTGCCGATCGCTCCGTTCTCTGAAACAGCAGGTACGTTCATCAATGCTGAAGGCCGCGCACAAAGCTTCAACGGCAGCGTCAAACCTTTGGGCGATACCCGTCCTGGCTGGAAGGTATTACGTGTGTTGGCAAATCTGCTGGAGCTGCCGGGTTTTGAATATGAAACTTCAGAGCAGATTCGTACTGAAGTTCTGGGTCATGCAGATGTTAAAGAAATCAATTTATCTTCGCGCCTCAGCAATATCGATACCTCAATAAAAATTCAGGCAGCATCTGCTTCGAGTGGTCTGCAACGTGTGGCCGATGTGCCGGTATATTTCACTGACGCGATCGTGCGTCGTTCAGCATCGTTACAGCAAACTACCGACGCCGCTGCGCCACGGGCGTTTATTTCGGCAGCACTTGCAGACAAGCTTGGCATTGCACAAGGTAATGCGGTCAGAGTAAGTCAGGGTAGTGCGCCAGTTACGCTCACAGCCGCTATCGATGCGAACTTGCCCGCTGATGTCGTACGCATCGCCGCAGGTCATGCATCGACTGCAGCGCTAGGCGCAATGTTTGGTTCCGTATCGGTGGAGAAAGCCTGATGGACGACTTGCTCACTAATCTCACCAGCACAGGCAGTAGCCTGTTGGGCGTGTATTGGCCTGTGCTCTGGAATCTGATCAAAATTATCGCCATCGTGCTGCCGGTGATGGGCTGCGTAGCGTATCTCACTTTATGGGAACGCAAAATGATAGGTTGGATGCATGTCCGCCTGGGGCCCAATCGCGTAGGTCCAGCTGGTTTGTTGCAGCCTATCGCTGATGCATTGAAGTTGCTGCTAAAAGAAATCGTAGTGCCTGCAAAAGCAAGTAAGGCGTTATTTGTGATCGCACCTGTAATGACGATCATGCCAGCCTTAGCCGCATGGTCTGTCATTCCATTTGGACCTGATCGTGTGCTGGCCAATGTCAATGCAGGTCTGTTGTTTGTGATGGCCATCACATCAATGGAAGTGTATGGCGTGATCATTGCTGGCTGGGCTTCAAATTCCAAATACGCATTTTTAGGTGCAATGCGTGCTTCGGCGCAGATGGTTTCGTATGAAATCGCGATGGGTTTTGTATTGGTAATCGTATTGATGGTGTCGGGTAGTCTGAATCTGTCTGAAATAGTCGCAGGTCAGACCCGTGGCATGTTTGCCGACATGGGATTAAATTTCCTGTCCTGGAACTGGTTGCCGTTGTTGCCTATGTTTGTGGTCTACATCATTTCAGGTATCGCCGAGACAGCGCGTCATCCTTTTGACGTGGTTGAGGGAGAGTCTGAAATCGTAGCCGGACACATGGTCGAATATTCGGGTATGTCGTTTGCGATGTTCTTCCTTGCTGAATACGCGAACATGATACTGATTTCGATTTTAGCTACGCTGATGTTTTTGGGTGGATGGAGTTCGCCGCTGGCGGTGCTGGATTTTGTGCCTGGCTGGATCTGGTTGGGTATTAAAACATTTTTAGTGGTATCGATTTTTATCTGGGTGCGTGCTTCATTTCCGCGTTATCGCTTTGACCAGATCATGCGCCTGGGCTGGAAAGTATTTATTCCGCTGACCCTGGTCTATCTGATCATCGTTGCGATTTGGATGCACACCCCCTTGAATATTTGGAAATAAACCTGTCGCAAGACAAATGATGATTAGTTGTTTAGATGATTAAGGGCTGAATGCAAATGGAAGCCATCAAAGATTTCTTAGGAAGCCTGATGTTGCGCGAGCTGTTCAAGGGCCTGGCCCTGACAGGCAGGTATATGTTCGCGCGCAAAATAACGATACAGTTCCCTGAAGAAAAGACACCGCAATCGCCACGTTTTCGTGGCTTGCATGCATTGCGTCGTTATCCCAATGGTGAAGAGCGCTGCATCGCCTGCAAACTATGCGAAGCAGTCTGTCCGGCTATGGCAATTACGATTGAATCCGAACAAAGAGATGACGGTTCACGCCGCACTACGCGTTACGATATTGATCTGACCAAATGTATCTTCTGCGGCTTCTGCGAAGAGTCATGCCCGGTTGATTCCATCGTCGAGACGCACATACTCGAATACCACGGCGAAAAACGCGGCGATCTCTACTACACAAAAGACATGCTGCTGGCAGTTGGTGATCGTTATGAAAACGAAATCGCTGCAAACCGTGCGGCTGACGCACGCTATCGCTGAGAAAAATATGGAATTCACCACTGTACTTTTTTATGCATTTTCCGCGCTGCTGATTTTCGCTGCAGTGCGCGTAATCACCGACGGCAATCCAGTCCATGCAGCGTTATTTTTAATCTTGTCTTTTTTCTCGGCAGCCGGACTCTGGATGTTGCTGCAGGCAGAGTTTCTCGCCATTGTGCTCGTGTTGGTCTATGTCGGCGCCGTGATGGTGTTATTTCTGTTTGTGGTCATGATGCTAGATATTGACATCGCAAAAATGCGCGCAGGCTTCTGGGGTAATTTGCCGCTGGCTACATTTGTCGGGGTGATTATTGCATTGGAGATGTCGGCAATTCTGCTGCGCAGTTTCATCGGACAAGATGGCAGTGTTCCCGCAGGCTCCGCCATGATTGGCGATACGCGTGAGCTGGGCAAATTGATTTATACCCAATATCTGTATGCATTCGAAATCGCAGCGATTATTTTGCTCGCAGCGATCGTGGCTGCCGTTGCATTGACACTGCGTCGTCGTAAAGATATTAAATATTTTGATCCGGCAGATGCAGTCAAAGTTAAGCGCAGCGATCGCGTACGCATCGTCAGTATGGCGTCGGAATCCTCACGCGCCACTGCGCCTGCCAGTAACACTGAAAAAGAATAAGGCCAGACCGTGAACCTGACTCTCACACATTTTCTGATACTGGGCGCAATACTTTTTGCGATCTCAGTCGTTGGTATTTTTCTGAACCGTAAAAATATCATCGTGCTGTTAATGGCTATTGAATTAATGCTCTTGGCCGTGAACATGAATTTCGTCGCCTTCTCACATTACCTGGGCGATGCGAGTGGCCAGATATTCGTGTTTTTCATACTGACCGTAGCTGCCGCTGAATCGGCAATCGGGCTAGCTATTCTTGTGGTGCTGTTCCGTAATCTCGACACCATTGATGTCGAAGAACTAGACAGCCTCAAGGGTTAATTACAAAACAAGGACAAGATTCATCATGGCCGGGCAACTTAATCCCAATCTGCTGTTGGTCGTACCCTTGGCACCGCTGGCCGGTTCTGCCATTGCGGGTCTGTTCGGCACGCGTTTTTTTGGCAACCTGATCGGACGCACTGCGTCACATACCGTCACCATACTAGGCGTGTTGATCGCTTTTTTGATCTCGGCTCAAACGCTGATGTTAGTGATGGATGGTGCTACCTATAACGGCACGCTGTATACCTGGATGAAGGTAGGTACTCTGAAGATGGAGATCGGCTTCTTAGTCGATAGCCTGACCGCGATGATGATGTGTGTGGTCACCTTCGTGTCGCTGATGGTACACATCTACACTATAGGTTATATGCAAGATGATGAAGGCTATAACCGCTTCTTCTCTTACATCTCATTGTTTACTTTTGCGATGTTGATGCTGGTAATGAGCAATAACTTCCTGCAGCTGTTCTTTGGCTGGGAAGCAGTTGGTCTGGTGTCGTATTTGCTGATTGGTTTCTGGTTCAAGCGTCCTACGGCAATTTTTGCCAACATGAAGGCTTTTCTGGTTAACCGTGTGGGTGACTTCGGATTCATACTGGGCATAGGCCTCTTGCTCGCTTATGCCGGCTCCATGAATTATGCAGAGGTGTTCGCCAAACGTGAAGAAATCGCGCTGCTGACACTGCCGGGCACGGATTGGATGCTGATCACTGTCGCTTGTATATGCTTGTTTATCGGTGCGATGGGTAAGTCAGCGCAATTTCCTTTGCATGTATGGTTGCCTGATTCCATGGAAGGTCCAACACCAATCTCTGCGTTGATTCATGCTGCAACGATGGTCACAGCAGGCATATTTATGGTGGCGCGTATGTCGCCATTGTTTGAGCTCTCCGATACCGCACTTTCATTTGTGCTCGTGATCGGATCAATTACTGCGTTGTTCATGGGCTTTCTGGGCATCATACAAAATGACATTAAGCGCGTGGTCGCTTACTCGACGTTGTCACAGCTGGGCTACATGACAGTTGCGCTAGGCGCGTCGGCGTATTCAGTCGCGGTTTTTCATTTAATGACCCATGCTTTCTTTAAGGCCTTGTTATTCCTGGGTGCTGGTGCAGTCATCATAGGGATGCATCATGACCAGGATATTCGCAACATGGGCGGCTTGCGTAAATACATGCCCATCACCTGGATTACCGCGCTGTTGGGTTCGCTGGCGCTAATAGGTACCCCATTCTTTTCGGGTTTTTTATCGAAAGACAGCATCATATAAGCTGTACTTGCGACGCATATCTGGGGTAGTAGTTTTGCAAACTTTGCGGTGTTGGCCGGTGTGTTTGTAACGGCGTTTTATTCCTTCCGCATGTATTTCCTGGTGTTCCATGGCAAAGAGCGTTTTGGACTAGCGCATCATCATGATGGCCATGATGCACATGGCGATCATCATCACGGACTAGCGCCGGGCGAGAAGCCACATGAAGCGCCTTGGGTCGTGACTTTGCCGCTGGTACTACTGGCTATTCCTTCCGTCCTGATAGGCTATGTCGCTATTGGCCCTATGCTCCATGGCGATTTCTTCAAGGGCGTCATCTACGTTAGTGATAAACATCCGGCAATGGCAGAGATCACCGAAGCCTTCCACGGTGCCAAGGCTATGGGCATGCATGCATTTACTTCATTGCCTTTCATACTGGCGCTGCTCGGCGTGGTATCAGCCTGGTATTGCACGTTGATTAATCCGCGTGTGCCGGCGTGGTTCCAGTCCAAATTTAGTGGTGTCTATACGCTGCTCGATAACAAGTACTATATGGATAAAATCAATGATGTTGTTTTTGCTGGTGGTGCGCGCTTGTTGGGCGGTGGCTTTTCCAATGTTGGTGACCGTAGCCTGATTGACGGATTGATCGTCAACGGCAGCGCGCGCGCAGTGGGCTGGTTCTCAACTGTGACGCGCACTTTCCAGACCGGTTACATCTATCACTATGCATTCACGATGATCGTTGCGATAGCCCTGTATCTGGGTTACCTGCTAATGCATTCCTGATCCGATCACTGCACTTTCACGAATCAATAAAAAATAATCATCATGCCGTCAACCATTCCTTTTCTGAGTTTGGCAATCTGGGTGCCGATTGCATTTGGCATACTTGTGCTGGCTGTCGGACGTGATGACAGAGCAGAGCAGACACGCGTGCTCGCACTAGTCGGTGCGCTGATCAGTTTGCTCATTACCTTGCCACTGGTGTCAGGTTTTGATGCTGCTGCGCATGGTATGCAGTTTGTAGAAAAAACACCATGGATAGGCCGCTTCAATATTTTCTATGCGCTGGGTATAGATGGTATTTCGCTCTGGTTTGTGCCGCTGACAGCGTTTATAACCGTCATCGTCGTGATCGCAGGCTGGGAAGTGATACAACAGCGCGTCTCGCAGTACATGGGAGCCTTTCTGATCTTGTCCGGTGCAATGATCGGTGTGTTTTGTGCGCTTGATGGACTGCTCTTTTATGTGTTTTTTGAAGCTACGCTGATTCCGATGTTCATCATCATCGGCGTATGGGGTGGGCCCAAGCGCGTCTATGCAGCGATTAAGTTTTTCCTTTATACCTTCCTCGGCTCTTTGCTGATGTTGGTGGCGCTGATTTACTTGTATTTTCAGGCCGGTGGCAGCTTCGATATTCTCGCCTGGCATAAGTTGCCTTTGCCTTTGGCCACGCAGACTTTTCTCTTCCTTGCATTTTTAATGGCGTTCGCAGTCAAAGTGCCTATGTGGCCAGTTCATACTTGGCTGCCTGATGCCCACGTAGAGGCACCTACCGGCGGCTCGGTGGTGTTGGCTGCAATCATGTTAAAGCTGGGCGGTTATGGCTTTCTGCGCTTCTCGCTTCCTATTGCGCCAGATGCCAGCCATAGCTTGTCGGGAATGATGATTGCGTTGTCCCTGATCGCCGTGATCTATATTGGTCTGGTCGCGCTGGTGCAGGCTGACATGAAAAAGCTGGTCGCTTATTCATCGATTGCGCATATGGGTTTCGTTACCCTGGGCTTTTTCATGTTTGGTGAAATGGCTGTTCAGGGCGCGGTGATGCAAATGATTTCGCACGGCTTTGTTTCTGGCGCGATGTTCCTTTGCATTGGTGTGCTGTATGACCGCTTACACACGCGTGAAATTGCCCAATACGGTGGCGTGATTAATACCATGCCACGGTTTGCTGCGATGTTTGTATTGTTCTCATTGGCCAATGCGGGCTTGCCTGCAACCTCCGGGTTCATCGGTGAATTCATGGTCATATTGGGTGCCGTGAAATTTAATTTCTGGATTGGTATGGCAGCGGCTACAGCGCTAATACTCGGTGCGGCTTATTCGCTGTGGCTGGTCAAGCGCGTAATATTCGGCGAAGTCAGAAATCCTCACGTGGCGACGATGGAAGATTTGACGATGCGTGAATTTTTTATGTTGGGTGTGCTGGCCGTTGCGGTGTTATGGATGGGCGTGTATCCCGCGCCATTTACCGATGCGATGCAGACCTCGGTTTCTGATCTGCTCCAGCATGTCGAAATCAGCAAAATCCCACAATAAGTTACAGGCGAAGGCAGCCAAGTATGAATGAACTAAATCTGATTCCGGCAACGACTGAAATTTTTCTGGCGTTGGCCATCATGGCCATTTTGGTTGTGGGCCTGTTTATCAAAGAAGATAAGCAGCCTGCCAGCCATGTGCTGTCACTGATCGTGCTGGGTATTTGTGCATTGCTTTCGCTCACGAGTTTTAATTCCGGAGTTACAAGCTACTCGCTGAGCAACATGTTTGTTTCAGACCCTATGGCTAGTCTGCTTAAAATCTTCGCCTGCCTGGCAACAGCAATGACCCTGGTTTATTCGCGCCAGTACACCACAGATCGCGGCATGCTGAGCGGCTCGCTAAGTGGTGAGTTTTATGTGTTGGCCTTACTGACTTTGCTTGGGCAAATGATCATGATTTCCGGGAATAATTTCCTGATCATTTATCTGGGTCTTGAGTTAATGTCGCTGTCTTTGTATGCGCTGGTTGCTTTGCGCCGCGATCATGCCTTGTCGACCGAAGCGTCGATGAAATACTTTGTGCTGGGTGCCTTGGCATCAGGCTTTATGTTGTACGGTATTTCGATGTTGTATGGTGCAACTGGCTCACTTGATCTGACCGCGGTGGCTATTGCGACTGCATCAGGCGCCGCCAACAAGACTGTGTTGATCTTTGGTTTAGTGTTTTTGGTTGCTGGGCTGGCTTTTAAATTAGGCACGGCGCCATTTCATATGTGGGTGCCTGATGTGTATCAGGGCTCGCCGACATCCGTTACCTTGTTACTTGGCGCTGCGCCAAAACTGGCGGCGTTTGCTATCTGCATGCGCTTACTGGTTGAAGGTTTAGGAACGATAGCAGCAGACTGGCAGCAAATGCTGGTTGTGATGGCGGTGGCATCCATGGCCATTGGTAACATCACCGCAATTGCGCAGACCAATATCAAGCGCATGCTCGCCTATTCAACGATTTCTCAAATGGGTTTCATGCTGCTGGGATTATTGTCCGGCGTGTATGCGGGCAGTACTGCGGATGCGATGGCAAATGCTTACAGTTCATCCATGTTTTATGCGCTGACATATGTGTTTACGACACTGGGTAGTTTTGGCGTAATCATGCTGTTATCCAGAAAAGGATTTGAAGCTGACAATCTGGATGATTTTAAAGGTCTCAGTCAGCGTAGCCCCTGGTTCGCTGCAGTGATGATGGTTTTTCTACTTTCATTGGCAGGGGTGCCGCCTATGGTTGGCTTCTATGCCAAGCTTTCTGTGCTACAGGCGGTGTTGGCAACAGGTCAAATCTGGTTAGCGCTGGTAGCCGTGCTGTTTTCTCTGGTAGGTGCGTATTATTATCTGCGCGTGATCAAGCTCATGTACTTTGATGCGCCATTAGACAATAGCCCCATCCATGTTGATCGCAGCATGCAGATGACGCTCTCAGCCAATGGACTCGCTGTGCTATTAATAGGCATATTTCCAGGCCCATTAATGGCCGTCTGTGCTTATGCCATTACGCGGGCACTGGCTTCCTGATCTTTACAGATTTATAGAGAGCTGTGAAAAGCGTTTCCTCAGCATGGCTGATTATTATTCTGCTGGCGCTATTTGCGCCTTCGTCGTGATTGATTGTTAGTTTATTCATCGCTGCGATTAATTTTTCAAGGCGGATTGTAGTATGGACAAGCATCTGAAAGAAACGCTGGTCAGTGGTGAAACTGTTTACGACGGAAAATTTCTACAAGTTCGCAAAGATATCGTCTGCCTGCCAGATGGCAAACATACGGCTCGCGAATATTTTCGACATCCCGGCGCTGTAGTGGTACTGCCGTTATTTGAAGATGGCACCGTTTTGTTGGAGCGACAGTTTCGCTATCCTCCCAATCAAGTATTTATTGAATTCCCAGCCGGTAAACTGGAAGTGGATGAAGATCCACTCTTGTGCGCAAAGCGTGAGCTGCGTGAAGAAACCGGATACTCTGCCAGCCAATGGCAATTTGTTTGTACCATTCATAATGCCATAGCGTATTCAGATGAACATCTTGAGCTTTATCTTGCGCGTGGTTTGCAACTCGGTGAAAGTCAGCTTGATGATGGTGAGTTTTTAGATGTCTTTACTTTACCTTTTGCTGAGCTGATGGAATGGATCAGACTAGGCAAGGTGACGGACGTTAAAACCATGATAGGTGCATTCTGGCTAGACAAGATAATGCGTGGCGAGTGGAAGCCTGCTGGCTCTGTCTGAAGATATAAAAAAAGCCCGTTTAAAAAAACGGGCTTTTTCCTTTATGGCAGCGAAAAACTTAGCGCTGCGTTTCGATTTGCACCAATGGCTCATCCGGTGCTTGTGGTGTGATCTTACGCTGACGCGGTGCATGCGGAGCTGGTGACGCTACTGCCGTCTGCTGAACTGCTGCCATCTTTGCTGGATTGGTCACTGCCATCGTCAATCCTGCGGCCTTCAGCACTTCTTCCAGTTCAACTTTGGGTTGTACTGGCTTAGGTGTGGGCGCATGAACGACTGCTGCAGGTACGGCAACAACAGGGCTCACTGGTTCAGCTACTGGCGCTTTAGTAATAACGACGGGCTCTGAGCTCACCGGTATAACGACTGGCGCAATCACTGGAGCAATGGCCTCAGGTTGAACCGGCGCAGTTACAGCGGCAACGATCACTTCAGGCGTAGGTGCAACCACTGGTGCTGGTACGTGACCCAGAGCAGACCCAGGCTCTGATGTGACAATGTCATCTGCCGCATTTCTGGCCGCAGGAGTGACTTCTGCAACAACATGCTCAGTAACATGCGTAGCGACATGAGTAGCCTCAGCATGCGCCTGGAATGCAGTAGCTTCGCCACTAGCCTCTGTATCGCCCTCATCACCTGATTGCGTATCAGTCTGATCACGATCACGGCGATTACGGTTGCGACCACCACGACGGCGACGACGACGCGGTTGATCGTCTCCTTCAACAGCCTGACCTTCAACCGGGCTAAGCAAGAGCTCTTCCTGTATCAACTCGCCATTCGTTTCTTGCGGCACTACAGGAGCAATCAGATTTTCTTCTGATGCGACTAGCTGTTCCTTGCGGTTTTCGCGTGGTGGACGAGGTGTGCGTTCGCGGCGAGCTTCGCCACCTTCGCGGGGCTCACGTGGCTCACGGGGTTCGCGAGGTTCACGCGGCGGTTTTGGTGTGCGGGTTGTTGATGGTTCTTTAGGTTCGCGAGCCTCGGCAACAGGTGCGGAAGCTTTATCTTCCGATTTATTGTCACGTCCGCCACGCCCACCACGTCCACGGCCACGAGGCGAACGACCTGAACGTTCGCCGCTGCGTTCGCGCGTTGGTGATTTGGCTGCTACTTCAGGAGCTGCTGCTGCCGGCTTCTGACGGAACAGACCAAACAGTTTGGACAAGAAACCTTCGCCGGCAGTATTTAGCACGGCCGCTTCAGCAGGCCGCCTGTCTACGATAGGTGCAGGCTGATCAGGTGTAATGGATTTGACCACCGCTTCCTGTCTAGGCTTGGCATCTTCTTTTTGACCTTTGCTGTAACCGATATCGGTATCAGCTTGTTCTGCCAGCGAATAACTAGCTTGCATGTCTTCAAGTCGCGGATCATCGTGCTTGAGTCGTTCAAGTTTGTAATGCGGTGTCTCAAGGTACTTGTTAGGAATAAGTATGGCGGTAACACGATGGCGGGTTTCAATCTTCAGAATTTCACCGCGTTTTTCATTCAGCAAGAACGCTGCCACATCGACAGGTACCTGAACATGAATAGCCGCTGAATTTTCCTTCATTGCCTCTTCCTGAATGATGCGCAGGACTTGCAGTGCGGAAGATTCCGTATCACGTATATGGCCGGTGCCATTGCAGCGAGGGCAGGTTACATGACTGCCTTCGGATAATGAAGGACGCAGCCGCTGGCGTGATAATTCCATCAGGCCAAAGCGCGATATCTTGCCCATTTGTACACGGGCACGATCATAGTGCAGCGAATCTTTCAGGCGGGTTTCAATTTCGCGCTGGTTTTTCGAATTCTCCATGTCGATGAA
>CAIVDH010000341.1 GCA_903904635.1 uncultured Burkholderiales bacterium
GCACGCATCGCCATCGCCCACGGCCAGATGCATGAGCGCGATCTCGAAAAAGTGATGCGTGATTTCGTTGCGCAACGATTCAACATCCTGCTTTGCACCACCATCATCGAAACCGGCATTGACGTACCGAGCGCCAATACCATCGTCATGCACCGTGCGGATCGTTTTGGATTAGCGCAATTGCATCAGCTGCGCGGTCGTGTCGGACGTTCGCATCATCAGGCCTATGCGTATTTGCTGGTACATGATGTACAGACACTCACCAAACAGGCGCAACGCAGACTCGACGCTATTCAACAAATGGAAGAACTCGGCAGTGGTTTTTATCTGGCCATGCATGATCTTGAAATACGCGGCGCCGGTGAAGTGTTGGGCGAAAATCAATCCGGCGAAATGACGGAAATCGGCTTTCAACTCTACTCGGACATGCTAAACGCTGCCGTAAGATCACTTAAGAGCGGCAAAGAACCCGATCTGGCTGCGCCACTTTCTACCGTTACAGAAATCAATCTGCATGTGCCTGCATTATTGCCGGCTGATTTCTGCGGCGATGTGCACGAACGTTTATCGATATACAAACGCCTCGCCAATTGCAATTCACAAGACAACATCAGTGACTTGCAAGAAGAATTAATCGATCGCTTTGGCAAACTACCCGATGCTGTCAAAGCCCTGGTCGAAACCCACAGACTGCGTATCCTGGCAAAAGAAGTCGGCATCATAAAAATTGATGCGCATAGCGAAGCGGCATTGCTACAATTTGAACCCAAGCCGCCGATCGACCCCATGCGCATCATTGATTTGATACAAAAAAACCGTCATATAAAATTATCAGGCCAAGATAAATTGCGCGTCACTATCAACATGCCTGATCTTGCTGCACGCGTTACGCAACTCAAAGCAACGATACGCTCGCTGTCAGCATAGAAAATATTTTATTGAAATGACCAACATGAATTTGATTTTGCAGGGCTTGCAGGTAGACGCAAAAGTAGTCGAAAAAATTGCAGCACTGGCAGATGCGCAAACCATTACCGCCATCAATACGGATGCCTGGCGCTGCGCAGGTGTATCGCATTCAGCACCAGTACGTGCCCTAATTGAAGCGGCTTGTCTGCATGCAAAAATCGATGGCAGCTTTATCGATGAAAATAAAAAACTCGCTGATTTCAAGCTGTTGGTCATGGACATGGATTCCACCTTAATCACGATTGAATGCATAGACGAAATCGCAGACATGCAAGGCTTGAAATCTGAAGTTTCGGCCATCACCGAAGCGGCCATGCGGGGCGAGTTGGAATTCAGAGAAAGTCTGACACGACGTGTGGCATTGCTGGAAGGATTAGATGCCTCGGCGCTGCAGCAGGTTTTTGATGAAAGGCTATTGTTGTCACTCGGTGCCTATGAACTGCTGGCTGGTGCAAAAAAAGCGGGATTAAAAACTGTGTTGGTGTCAGGCGGCTTTACGTATTTCACAGACCGTTTACAACAACAACTGCATTTTGATGTGACGCGCGCCAACTCGCTGGAAATCATTAACGGCAAACTAACGGGCAAGATAGTCGGTGAGATCATCGATGCCACTGAAAAACGCAAGACGGTAGAAAATCAAGCCGCTGCGCTCGGCGTTGAAACCAGTTCGGCTATCGTCATGGGTGACGGCGCCAATGATCTCGAGATGATGTCAGTAGCTGGTCTTTCCGTGGCGTTTAGAGCCAAACCGGTAGTCAGAGCGCAAGCCGATGTGGCATTGAATTTTGCGGGACTAGATGGTGTCTTAAATTTGTTTCGTTGAGCA
>CAIVDH010000342.1 GCA_903904635.1 uncultured Burkholderiales bacterium
GAAATCGACTGTTTTACCCAAACAATCGACACTTTAATCGACACTTTTCCTGAACATCTTTACTGCCTTTTCTCCGGCATCAGTTAAACTGTCATCAATGTATCTGGCATAGGCTTTAGTGGTCTGAGCCGTTGTACTATGCCCCATCTGAGAACTAATCCACGGAAGCAACTCTCCTGCTGATAACATCAGTGAGTCGTAAGTGTGTCTTGTCTGATATGGATTACGATATCTAATCCCTGCCTTTCTTAATGCAATCGTCCATGCTTTATATAGAAGAGTCATCCAAGCAATTTATCAGAGCGTTGAGTAAAGAGATTTTCCAAAATGGATAAATTTGGGAATTGAACCCGCGTTCGCATGGACGCTTTTTTAGCACCTAGAGACGCTTTTAGAGACAAATTGCATATAAAGCCATATAAATCAATGCCTGCACGGGGGTTCAGGTCTTTATTTGTTCATTAAAATCCAGTAACATCTAATTTACTCGGGGGTATCGGTGGGGGTATTGTTAATAATATTAACTAGAGAAAAACATGGCTGGGGGTATTGGGATTAGAAAGCTAACAGATAATCCGGTAAAGTCTTTTGTTCCAAAGCCCCACCAATTCAGCATTTTAAGATGTTTTTTAAAGTACACTAAACCCTCAAGTCATAAGGCTTAGAGGGTTTTTTTATGCCTATTAAGTCCTGTTAGGTTTATTGACATCCAATTTTATTGACGGTATGAATAACGGTATATTCAACTTTTCAAAATCCTATACCGTCAAATGACTATTTCAGATACCGCCATAATTGGGTGTAAACGGGTGTCAATTTAGAATCGAGAGTCTTCATTATTTCCCGATCGGGAAATTTATATTCAATTCATGGCCTGGCTACACGAAAAATTCCCGATCGGGAAATATCGCTTGCACATAGACCAGTTGTGGCTTAAAATTTCCCGAACGGTAAATAGGGTAAGCCATGACATCCATTCGATCACCTCAACAACTAGGCAATGCACTGCGTTTCGCTCGCAAGAAACTCGGGCTGACACAGCCTCAGTTGGCGCTGGCGGCAGGGGTTGGTGTGCGCTTCATTGTCGACCTTGAAGCAGGCAAGCCCACCTTGCGATTGGAAAACGTGCTGCGGGTCATTGATGCCCTGGGGGGGGAGGTCCAGTTGAGTGGATTGCCATCTGTTGTTGTCGACGATCGACGTGAGGGTAACGACCATGGCGCATGAGCTAGAAGTCTGGCTTTTCGCCGATCGTGTCGGCACTCTGGCGCTGGTTGATGGCCGACTGAGTTTTTGCTATGCGTCGGGCTGGCTGGCGCAATCAGACGCCGTTGCCTTGTCCGTCTCGCTGCCTCTGCAAGCGGAGCCGTTCGACGATCGTAAAACGCGACCTTTCTTTGCTGGTCTGCTGCCTGAAGGGCAGATGCGCCGCCTGATTGCGCAGCAGTTCCAAGTTTCTGGCCAAAACGACTTTGCCCTGCTGGACCACATCGGCGGCGAATGCGCCGGGGCCGTCACGTTCCTTGAGCCAGGGCAAGCTTTGCCTGTGCCAACCCGCAACAATGGTGTTCAATGGCTGAGCGACGACGAAGTCGTTGCCATCTTGGATGAATTGCCGCGTCGACCTATGCTGGCAGGCAATGACGGCTTGCGGCTTTCCTTGGCTGGAGCTCAGGACAAACTGCCGGTGGTATTCGATGGCGCTCGCATTGGGCTGCCCCTCAATGGCACGCCCAGCTCACACATCTTGAAACCCGCCATTCGCGCTGTTGAAGACAGTGTGATCAACGAGGGATTCTGCATGGCACTGGCTGAGGCAATGCAGCTCAAGCCCGCAAAATCAAAAGTTCACCAGGTACTGGATCGATCGTTTCTGCTGGTTGAGCGCTTCGACCGACTGATCGATGTCCAGGGGCTCCGGCAACGGCTGCATCAAGAGGACTTCTGCCAGGCACTGGGCGTGGTGCCAGAAACGAAATACCAGAATGAAGGTGGTCCGGATCTGGCCCAGTGCTTCAATCTGGCACGCAGTGCGGCACGCCCCAGTGCACCGCAGGTTCTGCGACTGCTCGACTACGTGATCTTCAATGCGTTAATCGGCAATCATGATGCGCATGCCAAGAATTTCTCTCTGCTGTACTCAGGCAAGCACCCCGTTCTGGCACCGTTTTACGACACGCTCTCGACAGCGGTGTATCCAACACTGACACCGAAGATGGCGATGAAAATCGGCAGCAAGTACAAGTTCAGCGAAGTTCAGGCACGGCACTGGGAGCAGTTTGCAGAAGGCGTTGGTCTCACCAAGGCGCAAGCCAAACGGCGCATTCTGGAATTGGCAAAGTTACTGCCAGCCACGGCGCGCAAGCTCCAGTCTGACTCCGGACACAGTTTTGCTGGCAATGCCTTGGTTGAGCAAATCAATACCTTGATTGAACAACGCTGCGCCCTGACGATTCAGAGGCTCACCGACCCTGCCGCCGAAAACGACGTACCCGACGAACCCTCTATTTGAAACACCATACGGACGCGGGCTCGATTCCTAAAATGGGAATCGAACTGCTACCCACAGAACTTTGCTTCATAAAAGGTACGGGGACTGGTTTTTTGCTACGGTTCAGACTTTTATGCCACAGACCCCGCATGTTTCCGCAGCACTTTTAACGGCTGCTAATGCGTTGAGATAGGTTGATTTGTCTGGGGTTGCCGCCCCACCACCACTAATTAATCTAAGTAAGTCCAAAGCCATCCTAGTGATGGCTTTTTTTGCCTAAAATAAAGGGGTTCAGGTCTTTATTTGTTCATTAAAATCCAGTAAGATCTAATCTGATAAGGGGTATCAGCCCATTTCAAAGAACTATATAAGATACTCAACTTCTTTTACGTATTGCCGACCATCAATCCAATATTCAACCACCCTATCAATATGCTTGTAAATTATGGCGTCACCCTTGTAAGACTGAAAGTAAGTATAAATTTATATATTGTTATTTAGAGCATATAAAAGTATATTTTTTACTAAGATGTTTTTTGACTGATTATTAACAGTCCTTTATTTTTAGGTTAGGTATCTTACTTAATACTCGACTATAAGCACATAATTAAAAAATCGGTATGGAATATAAAGATTACTATAAAGTGATGGGGCTTACGCGTGATGCCAGCCAAGATGAAGTTAAACGTGCTTATCGTAAATTAGCGCGTAAATATCATCCAGATGTTAGCAAAGAAAGCGATGCTGAAGCAAAGTTTAAAGAACTGGGCGAGGCTTACGAAGTTCTAAAAAATCC
>CAIVDH010000343.1 GCA_903904635.1 uncultured Burkholderiales bacterium
CGCGTATTCAGGCTAGTGCTCAAACCATCTCTCCTTAATTTTTTATTGGCTGCAGTATAGTTCGAGTTAATGCCAAAACACGGTAGTGAATTACAGATGATGAATAACGGCTTATTTACATATCTTTTTGAAAATAAAAATCACCTTAAGCCTTCTTGAAATTCTGCATAAAATTTTGAACACGAATAAATAATGCTTTCCTCTGAGGCGCTCACGCTAACTGCTCACGCACTGATTATTTTTATTTTGATAATCAGTTTGAGACAATTACGTCGCTGGCCGCTTATGTTTGCTTTGCTCACCTTACCCGGAACAATTGCGCATGAATTACTGCATTTTATTGCGGGCTTATTGACCGGTGCGCGTCCGGTGGGATTATCCGTCATACCGAAACAGCAACCTGATGGATCATGGCATCTTGGCGTTGTAACCTTTGCCAATCTGCGTTGGTGGAATAGCATGCCGGTAGGTCTGGCACCATTGGCATTAATACTGCTGGGTGGCTGGTTATTTTTTTATTCGGCCACACTTCCCTTAATCTCGACGCAGGGCGCGCTATTAAAAATAGTCACGGCGCTATGCCTGATATCCGGCTGGCCCAGCCAGGAAGACTGGTCACATGCGATTAAAGGTTTATTGATTATAGTGATATTGGCCGCTGTAATTGCTTTGGTAATGATCAGCACTGGCTTGGTAAAAATTTAAAATCAGTGTGCTTAAAACAGCGCGCTAATTTTGCGGACAAACCATTTTAAAAATACACTATTCAATTACATTTCCATCAAGACTAAAATTATTAAATCAAGTCAGATCAAGCCTGAGCCATTACCAATGAGTGCATTTCACTAACTGCCCCATAAAGTCGAAAGCGGCGCAGCCCAAATACTTCCGCCCATGGGCATGGCTTCATCGCCGTCGTATAGCAACACGCCCATCTTGAAGCTGTCCCCCGCCAAGCTAGCAAGCTTTCTTAGCCCGCGCAGGTCACTATCCTTGACAGTCGCGGCGGCTTTGACTTCGACGCCCACTATCTGACCAGCTGCATTTTCAATCACTAGGTCCACCTCTACCTTGTCGGCATCGCGGTAATACATGAGGTGGTAATCACCATCGGCTGTGGTTGTGTGCTTGAGTAATTCTCCAAAGACGAAAGTTTCCAGAACATTCCCGAAGCGCGTCTTGTCTTTTACGACTTCATTAGCAGTCAAATCAAGCAGCGTTGCCAGCAGCCCGGAATCGATGAACTGCAACTTGGACGCCTTGACAACCCGCTTGAGGTGGTTACGCGCCCAAACTTCGGCACGCTTAAGCAAGTACATTTGCTCAAAAACACTGACGTACTTGGAAGCAGTTTTGCCATCCAAACCCACTTGTGTGCCGAGCTGAGTGTAGTTGCACATTTGCCCTGCAGTCTGAGCAAGTGCACGTAAAAACCGGGGCAATTGATCCAACTTTTCTATACCTGAGATGTCACGGACATCACGTTGTATGATGGCTTCAAGGTACTGCCGCGCCCAAGCCGTGCGCCGCCTTTCAGTCGAACGCAATAGCGATTCCGGATAACCTCCACACAGCACACGACCTACCAAGTCATCCGAAGGGGCGCTTGAACCCGGCTGAGGTATCTGGCCCGCGAAAACGCTGTCTAGCCAGTTAGTCGTCTGCCTTTCGATTTCGCTTTGCGACAAAGGCAGCAGCGACAATGTCTCCATACGCCCCGCTAACG
>CAIVDH010000344.1 GCA_903904635.1 uncultured Burkholderiales bacterium
AATGTCGCGAGAAACTTAAACCACGGACTGTATGCAGGCCCGGTAACGGTTAGCTGAGGTTGGTAGAAAGATAATGGCATGAACGAGATAATGCATCAAAAATCAGCCCGTTACAAAAAATTTATTTATGCTGAAGCCATTCGATTACTGATCGCTGTCCATATCTGTAATTTTTGCGCTTCAGATGCAACGCTCCACGCAGAAATTTCATTGAGATTGCGAAAACAACCTATGCATAACCCGGTGCGATGATGCATTTGGCAAATACTAATGCAAGGTGATGGCAAGGGACCATCATGCTTGGTCGGATCAAATTTTTTTAAATCCATTTCAAATTTTCTCAAAGACCTGCGCGGGCAATTTTATCTGCCAGTTTGATATGAAATTTGTCAGGCGTAATGATGCAACGCTCATGTTCACCTTCACTGATTTTATCTAGCCCATCCCAGGCCTCTACCTTAAAACGAATTCTGCGTCCTTCTACTGCGGTGACCACACCTTTAATCGTCAATGTCATACCGGGTGGCGTAGCAGCAAGATGAGAAAAACTCACATGTGTGCCCAGACTTTGTTCATTCGGCCAATCTACATAAGGCATGATGCCTTGCGTACAAGCCAACTCCATCAACCCCACCATATAGCCCGTAGCCAGCACGGCTGGCATGTCGCAAGCCAAGGGTACGTCTTGAAATAATTCAGGCACAGTTGCACGCTGCGGCACCTGATATTGCCATTCGAAAGTTATGCCGGGTTGCAATTGCGGACTCATGATTAACTTTCTAAAATTAATTTTTTATTGATTCTGCATTGCTTGATGCTGCATTACGTGCAGCAATCGCATTACCCGCACGACTCACTGCTTTGCGACCTAAGTGATCCGATATGAACTGCCCCGCATCCACAACCGTCTGCAGATCAATGCCGGTTGCAATACCCAAACCCTGCATCAGATACAGCACATCTTCTGTAGCCACATTACCCGTCGCGCCTTTTGCATATGGACAGCCGCCCAAGCCAGCTACGGATGAATGATAAATAGTCACACCCACTTCCAGCGCTGCATAAATATTGGCCAGTGCCTGACCATAAGTGTCATGAAAATGTCCGGCCAAACGCTCTAACGGAAAATCACGCAATACACGTTCAAATACTTGCTGTACCTGACGAGCCGTACCCACACCAATAGTGTCGGCAATATCAATCTCATCGCAACCCAGTGATTGCAAGCGCGCCACCACATCCGCCACGGCTTCAGGCGACACCGTTCCCTGATAAGGGCAACCGAATGCGCAACTCAGACTACCGCGCAACCGTAAGCCATGCTGCTTGACAGCGGTTGCGACTTCACGAAAGCGCTCGATA
The DNA here is from genome assembly GCA_903904635.1 of uncultured Burkholderiales bacterium. Classification (GTDB taxonomy): domain Bacteria; phylum Pseudomonadota; class Gammaproteobacteria; order Burkholderiales; family Burkholderiaceae_D; genus Pernthalerella. The sequence continues at coordinate 1,363 of CAIVDH010000344.1, forward strand.
GATTCAGCGATCGAGCAATTAATATTTTTCTGCGAAAACGCTTCAGAGGCCGCACCAAAAATCACCACTTCATCGGCATGCGCAGCCAAGGCGGCTTCCAGGCCTTTCATGTTGGGAACCAGCGCAGAATAAATCACGCCCTGCTTGCGCGTGATTTTTTCCATCACTTCCATAGAGGTGGCCATTTGCGGCACCCATTTCGGCGACACAAATGATGCGGCTTCTATATTTTGAAATCCTGCTGCGGTGAGGCGATTAATCAGCTCAACTTTAATCTCAACAGGTATAGTTGCTTTTTCATTTTGCAAACCATCGCGCGGGCCCACTTCAACGATTTTTACCGCAGAGGGCAAACTACCAACCAGCGATTTCATTTGCTGTCCTCTGCACCACCAAATGCCAGCAGCTGCACACCTTCAATCACCTGATCGCCTACGGCATAAAGTAATTCTTCCACTATGCCGGCATGCGGTGCATGTATCGTATGCTCCATTTTCATCGCTTCCATAATCAAAAGAGGCGCACCCTTCTCCACTACCGCACCCTGCACCACCAACAGCGCAATAATCTTGCCCGGCATCGGTGCAGTCAGTCGTCCGCCTTCTTCTTCGGCTTCACCTGCATGCGCAATCGGATCGCGCCAGAGTAACTGCCAATGATGACCCGCATGAAAAACATGAAACATCGCTTGTGTACGCACTACCGTGCCCAGTACAACTTTGCCATCCAATCGCAATGCCACTTTGGCCGCATCAAAATTTTTCTGTGAAGGGTTAGGCAGCATTTCTTTAACCAGACGCAGATCCGTCAGCGTCCGATGTTCATCGCCATGCTGCAGCAACCACTGTTGCGGTTGATACGTTAGGTTTAACGCTGTACTACCCGCATCATCACTAAATTCCATCACACGCTTGCATAATCCATTCATGCGCCAGCCGGAATTTATTGTCCAAGGATCGCCTGCAACCTCACCTTTTTCCGCATCCAGCAAAACCGCCGTTGCCAACGCCAGCACAGCCAGCGGCACGGCCTGCGGCGCAGGGAACAACACATCATGATTGCGCTCAATCAGACCCGTATCCAGATCTGCGCTGGCAAACGGCGCGCTCTTAATCAGCCGCGCAAGAAACGCAACATTCGTCGCCAATCCCGCAATCTGATATTCAGCCAATGCCTGCCCCATGCGCAGCAAGGCCTGCTCGCGGTCTTCGCCCCAAACGATGAGCTTGGCAATCATGGGATCATAGAAAGGCGAAATCGCATCACCCGCACGCACACCGGAATCGATGCGGTTGGATTTCGCACCGACTGTTTCAAAATTTACAGCAGCCGGCGTATGCAAATAATGCAGGCGACCCGTCGATGGCAGAAAACCTTTGTCCGGATTTTCTGCATAAATACGCGCTTCAATTGCATGGCCATGTATCACCAGCTCATGCTGCTTTTTCGGCAGCGGCAAACCATACGCCACCTTCAACTGCCATTCCACCAGATCGGTGTCGGTAATCATTTCCGTCACCGGATGCTCAACCTGCAACCGCGTATTCATTTCCATGAAATAAAAACTGCCATCCTGATTGGCAATAAATTCCACCGTACCAGCGCCGACATAACCAACCGCCTTGGCCGCCGCCACCGCCGCCTCGCCCATCGCGGCTCTGCGTGCAGCCGTCATGCCTGGTGCAGGTGCTTCCTCCAACACTTTTTGATGTCGGCGCTGCACGGAACAATCACGCTCAAACAAATACACGCACTCGCCCTTGGTATCGGCAAACACTTGTATCTCGATATGGCGCGGACGCACCAGATATTTTTCAACCAATACCTTGTCGTCACCAAAACTATTAATCGCTTCACGTTTGCATGAAGCCAGCGCCGCTTTGAAATCTGCACTCGCCTCAACAATGCGCATGCCTTTGCCACCACCACCGGCACTGGCTTTCAATAAAACCGGATACCCAATTTTGTCAGCTTGCTGCTGTAAAAAATCTGCTTCCTGATTTTCACCGTGATAGCCCGGCACCAGCGGCACATCGGCTTTTTCCATTAAGGTTTTTGCCGCCGACTTCGAACCCATTGCGCGTATGGCCGCAGCTGGTGGTCCGATAAACACCAAACCGGCTTGCTCGCATGCCGCAGCGAACGCTTCATTTTCAGATAAAAAACCATAGCCCGGATGCACCGCCTCTGCACCCGTAGCCAATGCCGCAGCGATGATGCGATCGATTTTTAGATAACTTTCCTGGGCCGCGGCAGGGCCTATAGCAATGGCCTCATCGCACATTTCAACATGCAGCGCTGTTGCATCTGCCTCAGAATAAACAGCGACAGTCTGTATGCCCAGACGACGTGCAGTCGCTGCAACCCGGCAGGCGATTTCACCACGATTGGCGATGAGGATTTTTTTGAACATCGATATGAATCCGTTTTATTAAGCCGATTGATTAGTCTTGCTGCGTATACCCAAACGACCCAGCAAGGCTTTGTCATCTTCGACTTCCGGATTACCGGTGATGAGTAATTTATCGCCATAAAAAATCGAATTCGCGCCAGCCAGATAGCACAGGGTTTGTATGCCTTCACCTAATTCGCGTCGACCGGCTGACAGCCTCACCCGCGCCTTGGGCATGGTGATGCGCGCAACCGCAATCGTGCGCACAAACTCCAGCGGATCAAGCACATCCTGACCATACATGGGCGTGCCTTCTACTTGCACCAGATGATTGATAGGAACTGATTCCGGATATGGGTTGAGATTAGCCAGCTGCGCAATCAAGCCTGCGCGCGACAGGCGCGATTCGCCCATGCCGACTATGCCGCCACAACATACTTTCAATCCGGCCTGACGTACGGCACCCAGGGTATCGAGTCTGTCCTGATAATCACGCGTCGTAATCACATCACCATAAAACTCCGGTGAGGTATCCAGATTGTGATTATAAAAATCCAGTCCGGCATCTTTCAGGCGTGCAGCCTGCTGCTCTTGCAACATACCCAGCGTGGCGCATGTCTCCAGTCCCAGACCTTTAACGGCCTTGACCATTTCTTCCACCGCATCCAGATCACGATCTTTCGGCGCACGCCATGCCGCACCCATACAAAAGCGCGTTGCGCCCTGATCTTTGGCTGCCTGCGCAGCTGCGATCACTTCAGCAACCGGCAGCATTTTTTGTGCCGTCACACCGGTGTCATAGCGCGCAGCCTGCGGACAGTAGCCGCAATCCTCCGGACAGCCACCCGTCTTGATAGACAACAGCGTGGCCAGCTCGATTTCATTTGCATCAAAATTTGCACGATGCACCTGCTGCGCGCGATACATCAAATCATTAAAAGGCAAAGCAAATAATGCGGCCACTTCTGCAACAGGCCAGATTTCATTTGCAGCGGCAACAGCGGCCACTTTTTTTGTGGCTGCGTGTAAGGTAACGGTTGAAATAGACATCAGACTTCCTTAAAAAATAAATTCAGCAACTTTGTTCCAGCGCCGCCAGCGTTCCACTGGCTAGTAGCGCGACTTCATCATTTTTCAAAATATAGGGCGGCATCAAATACACGGTATTACCTATAGGCCGTAGTAATAATTTTTGCGCCAATGCCTCAGTAAAAAATCGTCGCGCAAAACCTTCCTTAATTTTCGGCTCCACATCAAAGGCGAAGATCATGCCGCGCCGACGAAAATTTTTAACTTGCGCATGTTCGGCTACAGGCTTCAATAGCGCTTCGAGTTTGTCGCCCAACACACGATTTTTTGCCAGCACATCATCTTCTTCAAAAATCGCCAGCGTTGCTAATGCAGCCCGGCACGCCAGTGGATTACCGGTGTAAGAATGCGAATGCAAAAATGCGCGCGCAAGATCATCATGATAAAACGCCTGGTAAATTTTCTCGCGCGTCATCACCAGCGAGAGCGGCAAATAGCCACCACTGATGCCTTTAGACAGACATAAAAAATCTGGCCATATGCCTGACTGTTCACACGCAAAAAAAGTACCGGTGCGACCACAACCAACGGCGATTTCATCTGCAATCAGATGTACATTAAATTCATCACACAATTGCCGCAGCAATTGCAAATAAACTGGATCATGCATCACCATGCCTGCTGCACACTGCACCAGCGGCTCAACGATGATGGCTGCAATATGTCCTGAACGGCGCTGCAGTACTCGCCGCACATCTGCAGCAGCACGCCGCGCCACATCGCTGGCACTTTCATCTTTCAGCGCCATGCGCGCATCAGGCGTAGCCACCAAATGTGCATGCTGCAACATGGAACCATAAGCCTGCCGGAACAAAGGCACATCCGTCACAGCCAATGCGCCTATGGTTTCGCCGTGATAGCTGCCATGCAGATAAATAAATTCCTGCTTCTCAGGCTGATCATGATTGCGCCATGCATGAAAACTCATCTTCAACGCAATCTCGACTGCCGAGGCACCATCTGACGCATAAAAACAATGACCCAGCTCGCCACCGGTTAGTGCAGAGAGTTTTTCTGAAAGCGACACCACAGGCTCATGCGTAAAACCGGCCAGCATTGCATGCGGTAATTGATCAAGCTGCGCTTTCAATGCGGCGTTAATGCGCGGATTAGCGTGGCCAAATAAATTCACCCACCAGGAACTGATCGCATCGATATACCGATTGCCATCGTAATCCATCAGCCAGGCACCATGGCCGTGACTGAGCGCGACCATGGGCAAATTTTCATGGTGCTGCATTTGCGTACAAGGATGCCAGACACTGGCAAGGCTGCGCGCAACCCAATCGGTTTTTACTAAAGCTTCCATTACATCCTGAATATGCCGAATTTCGTTTCAGGGATAGGCGCATTGAGCGACGCACTCAACCCCAGCCCCAGCACCATGCGGGTATCCGCCGGATCAATCACACCATCGTCCCATAAACGGGCGCTGGCGAAATACGGATGACCCTGCACTTCATACTGGTCCAGTATAGGCTGCTTGAAAGCCTGCTCTTCTTCTTTGCTCCATTGCCCGCCTTTGGCTTCTATACCATCGCGCTTCACCGTAGCCAACACACTGGCTGCCTGCTCACCACCCATCACCGAGATGCGCGCATTAGGCCACATCCACAACATACGCGGTGAATAAGCGCGACCGCACATACCGTAATTACCAGCGCCAAAACTGCCGCCTATGATGACGGTGAATTTTGGTACCGCGGCCGTGGCCACAGCGGTGACCATTTTTGCGCCATTGCGGGCTATGCCTTCATTTTCATATTTGCGGCCCACCATAAAGCCGGTAATGTTTTGCAAAAATATCAGCGGTATCTTGCGCTGGCAGCACAGCTCAATAAAGTGCGTGCCCTTCAGTGCCGACTCTGAAAACAAAACGCCGTTGTTGGCAATAATCCCAACCGGCATACCGAACAGATGTGCAAAGCCGCACACCAGTGTGGTGCCATAGCGCGCCTTGAATTCATCAAACTCGCTGCCATCCACCACGCGCGCAATCACTTCGCGCACATCATAGGGCTTGCGTGCATCAGTCGGAATGACGCCATAAATATCTTGCGTTGGATACAGCGGCTCTACGGTTTCACGCATCACCATTTGCTGCGGCTTTTTGCGATTGAGGTTACCGATGATGGTGCGCGCCAGTGACAATGCATGCATATCATCCTGCGCCAAATGATCCACCACACCAGATAAGCGCGTATGCACATCGCCGCCGCCCAGATCTTCCGCGCTGACTATTTCGCCTATGGCTGCTTTGACCAACGGTGGGCCAGCAAGAAAAATCGTACCCTGATTTTTTACGATGATGGATTCATCACTCATCGATGGCACATAAGCGCCACCCGCCGTACAAGAGCCCATCACCACAGCGATTTGCGGTATACCTTGCGCCGACATATTGGCCTGATTAAAAAATATGCGGCCGAAATGCTCACGGTCGGCAAACACATCATCTTGATTCGGCAGATTAGCGCCGCCAGAATCAACCAGATAAACACAAGGCAGATTATTTTGTGCCGCGATTTCTTGTGCGCGCAAATGCTTCTTCACCGTCATCGGAAAATACGTACCGCCCTTGACTGTGGCGTCATTACACAAGATCACGCACTCATGACCTTTGATGCGACCTATGCCGGTAATGATGCTGGCAGCGGGCGCGGCATTGTCATACATATTGAGCGCCGCAAGCTGCGAGAATTCCAAAAACGATGTGCCCGGATCGAGCAGCATATTGACGCGCTCGCGTGGTAGCAGTTTGCCGCGGGCAGTATGCTTGTTGCGTGCATCTTCACCGCCGCCTAAAGCGATTTTTTCGCAATGCGCACGCAAATCATCCACCAAAGCCTGCATGGCTTTTGCATTGTCCGTAAATTCAGCGGAGCGGGAATTTAATTTTGTCTCAAGAATAGCCATCGTCTTTTATTTTTCCTGAATGCTGCCATCAACATAAAACCAGCGACCATCTTCACGCACAAACCGGCTCACTTCATGCAAGCGCTGGCCACGTCCATCAACCCGACAGCGCGCAACAAATTCTACTGTTGCCTTGTCGCCATTCTGCTCTGTAGCGCGTACTTCCAGCCCTAGCCACTTCAAGGCCGCATCTGTTACCACTTCCTTAGGGCGTGAATCTGCATGCCAGCTTGCCTGCAAATACGCTTCATTACCCAGCACATAAGCGCTGTAACGCGAGCGCATTAACTGCTCGGCTGTTTGCGCAATGGCTGAGCCATCATGAAACCGCCCGCAACAATCTGCCAGTGATTCACCACCACATGGGCAGGGTGTTACTAGCGTACGCGCAATCTTTGCCATTTAAATTATTCAGGCCAGCGCACGCGCGATCAGAATTTTTTGTATATCGCTGGTGCCTTCATAAATCTGGCACACACGCACATCACGATAAATACGCTCAACCGGAAAATCATTCACATAACCATAGCCGCCATGTATTTGCAGCGCATCCGAGCAAACCTTCTCGGCCATTTCGCTGGCAAATAATTTGGCCATTGCTGCCTCTTTCAGACAAGGTAAGCCGGCGTCTTTCATCGCGGCTGCATGCAAGGTCATTTGCCTTGCCACTTCGATTTGCGTGGCCATATCTGCAAGACGAAACTGCACAGCCTGATGTTCAAACAAGGCTTTATCAAAGCTCTGACGCTCTTTTGCATAAGCCAATGCCGCATCAAACGCCGCGCGCGCCATGCCTATGGATTGCGCAGCAATACCGATGCGACCACCTTCCAGGCCGGAGAGCGCAATACGATAGCCCTGCCCTTCTTCACCGATCAGATTGGCTGCCGGCACGGTGCAATTTTCAAATACGATTTGTGCGGTATCGGATGAATGCTGACCGAGTTTTTGCTCTATGCCTGCGACGATATAACCCGGCGTGGATGTTGGCACCCAAAAGGCACTAATGCCGCGCTTGCCTGCGGCTTTATCCGTTACGGCCATCACGATGGCAACGTCGGCGTTTTTACCACTGGTGATGAATTGCTTTACACCGTTAATTACATACGTATTGCCGACACGCTTGGCCGTAGTACGCAAAGCTGAGGCATCGCTGCCGGCATGCGGCTCGGTCAGACAAAACGCACCCAGCATCTGGCCTTGCGCCAGTGGCCTTAGCCATTGCTCTTGCTGTGCCGGATTGGCATAAGCCATGCCTATGCTGCACACCGGACAATTATTTACCGAGATGATGGTGGAAGTGCCGCCATCACCGGCTGCAATTTCCTCTATGACCAAAGCCAGCGCAACATAATCCAAGCCCGCACCGCCCTGCGCTTCAGGCACTGGAACACCGAATGCACCCATGGCTGCGAGCGCACGCAAAGGCTCAGCCGGGAAGCTGCGTTCGCGATCCCATTTTGCGGCATGCGGCAACAACTGCTGCTGTGAAAATTCACGCAGCGCGTCGCGGATCATGGTGTGTTGTTCAGAGAGGATCATATTGTTATTTTTAATTCAGGCATAAATTGATATGCCTTTTTATCTTTATTTGTCAGTTCTTACATACGACTTCAATTTCAGCATCACCAGACTATCTTCTTCTGATCAAAGCTATGAAAGCTGCCACTGTCGCTCTGTTTCAAACCGACGATGACTTTACGCATACCCACCACACTGTCATGCACAGAAGTAGGCGCACTCGGGCCACCCATATCGGTTTGCACCCAGCCGGGATGAATCGCAAGCAGCTTGGCTTGCGGATAATCAAAAGACGCTGCGCGCACGGCCATATTGAGCGCCGCTTTCGAGGTGCGATACATCCAGCCCATACTGGAATCTGCACCGCCTATACTGCCCATCACGCTGGTGAGAAAAACAAAAGTGCCGCCAGTTTTTTCAACCATGGGTGCCAGCATCGGTATGGCTTGCATCGCGCCCAATACATTGGCATGCATCACCAGATCAAAATCTTTAGCCAATGGCGCTTCCGTCGCCCCCGCATAAGAGCCGAACACACCGGCCACATACACGGCCAGATCGAGTTGTTCACCCTCTAACTGCGCTGGCAGCGCCGCCAGTGATGCAGCAATCGTTACATCGAGTTTGATGGCATGCGCACCGTCCTGTTTGAGTGCCGCCACGCTTGCATCGTCGCGCGCCGTAGCGATGACTTTCCAGCCATCGCCCAAATACTGGCGTACGAATTCACGGCCTATGCCACGGGAGGCACCAATTATCAGAGCAGTACGCATGATCGGTTTTCCTTACATCATTTCAATTGCCATCGCGGTCGCTTCGCCACCACCGATACACAAAGCAGCCACACCGCGCTTGCCGCCGGTTTTTTTCAATGCGCCCAACAAGGTGACGATGATGCGCGCACCGGATGCACCGATAGGATGGCCAAGTGCGCAAGCACCACCATGTATGTTGATTTTGTCGTGACCAATGTTGTGCTCTTGCATTGCGGCCATGGCCACTGCTGCAAACGCTTCATTGATTTCAAACAGATCGACATCTTTGCTGCTCCAACCGGTTTTCGCATACAACTTTTCAATTGCGCCCACAGGTGCAGTGGTGAACCAGTTAGGTTCTTGCGAATGACGGGTGTGTGCAATGATTTTTGCAATCGGCTTTAAGCCCAGTTTTTTTGCAGTCGATTCACGCATCAACACTAATGCGGCAGCGCCATCGTTAATAGAAGATGATGTGGCCGCCGTGATGGTGCCGTCTTTTTTGAATGCCGGCTTTAATTGCGGGATTTTTTCTATCTTGGCTTTGAGCGGGCCTTCATCTTTGTCGATGACGACATCGCCTGCTTTGCCAGAGATGGTGACAGGTGCGATTTCCCATTTGAATGAACCATCAGCAGTCGCGGCTTGTGCGCGCTTGACGGAATCAATCGCAAACGCATCTTGCGCTTCACGGGTGAAAGAATATTTAGCTGAACAATCTTCCGCAAAGGTGCCCATGGAGCGGCCTTTGTCATACGCATCTTCCAGACCATCCAGCATCATGTGGTCATACATCATGCCGTGACCGATGCGATAGCCGCCGCGTGCTTTCGGAATCAGATACGGTGCATTGGTCATGGATTCCATGCCACCGGAAACGACTACTTCATTGGTGCCGCTGAGTATGGAGTCCACACCATAAATAGTGGCTTGCATGGCCGAGCCACACATTTTTGACAGCGTCACTGCGCCGGCTGATACAGGTATGCCTGCTTTGATTGATGCCTGACGCGCTGGTGCCTGACCTTGTGCCGCCATTAAGCAGTTACCAAAGATAACGTCATTGACCAACTCAGGTTTTACACCGGAACGCTCAACTGCTGCGCGGATTGCAACAGCGCCCAGATCATGTGCAGACAGCGAAGAAAAATCGCCCTGGAACGCACCCATAGGAGTACGGGCTGCGCCAACGATAACAACGGGATCAACGGTAGGATCTTGCATAATAATCTCCAAAAAAAATCAGGTGGTGAATGTGAAAAAAATAGTTTGCTTATGTATATGTAGCTTGTAATTTCAAATTTGTAATTTGTAATAAATCGTTTATGTCGTAGCCGGAGATTGATAACTGAAACGAATTTCCTGCGGATAGGGGAATACATCTTCCACCTGACCATCCAAAATGCGCAGCTTGCGCTGATGCCAATAATCAGCGGTTAGCAGGTCGGCATGATGCTTCATGAAATATTTTCTTACATTGGGATTACCCAATAAAAACACACCGAATTGTTCTGGGAAGACATCATTTTTGGCTATCGGATACCAGGGCTCAGATGCCATTTCATCTTCTTCATTGCGCGGTGCAGGTATGTTGCGGAACTGGCAGTCGCTGATGTATTCGATTTCATCATAGTCATAAAAAACCACGCGCCCCTGACGTGTGACACCAAAGTTTTTATACAGCATATCGCCCGGGAAAATATTCGCGGCAACCAGATCTTTAATGGCGTTGCCGTATTCACGCACACCATGTTCCAGCGCTGCCTCATCACCAGCAGCCTCGGCTTCAGTCAGCCAGATATTCAAAGGCGTCATACGCCTTTCTATATATAAATGGCGAATAATGATCTGATCACCATCTTCTTCAACAATAGAAGGCGCTACTTGTTTTAATTCTGCCAGCAGCTCTTCTGAAAAACGCGAGCGCGGAAAAGCGACATTGGAATATTCGAGAGTATCGGCCATGCGACCTACGCGATCATGATATTTAACCAGCAAATATTTTTCTTTGACCAATGCCGGCGTAGTTTCCTTAGGCGGTGGAAAATGATCTTTAATTGCCTTGAATACATACGGGAATGATGGCAGCGCAAACACCACCATCACCAGGCCGCGTATGCCGGGCGCAATTTCAAAGCTGTCTGATGAATGCCGTAAATGATGCAGGAAGTCGCGATAAAACAAGGCCTTGCCCTGTTTTTGCAGACCCAATATCGTATAAATTTCATTGCGTGGTTTGTTGGGCAACATGCTGCGCACAAACTGCACATAGGCTGATGGTACTTCCATATCAACCATGAAATAAGCGCGCGTGAATGAAAACAGCATCGTGATTAAATTCACTTCTGTCAGCACTGCATCCAATACCAACGCACCCTTACGCGTATGCAGCACCGGAATGACGAACGGATACTCGCGATTACCGTTAATGATTTTGCCTACGATATAGGCGCCCTTGTTACGGAAAAACAGGCTGGAGAGTACTTGTATCTGATGATTGGCTTCCAGCGCGCCGCTACCTAGCAGTGTATTGATGCGCGCGGCGACTTGCGCAATGTCACGCTCCAGATCATAAAACTCGCAGGCGAGCTGAAAATTATTAATCAGGCGGCGTAGTGTATAGGCCAACCCATCGCGCGCAGGATAGTAAACGCGATACGCTGGTGTGCCTTCTGCAGGCTCGATATATTCAGTAGAAACTGCAGGCCGCACAAAAATAAAATCATTATGAAAATAGGTGCGGTGCAAAATTTTGCAGCAGACAGAATTAAAAAATGTCTCGGCCAGCTCAGGCTGCCTATGGTCAGTCAGTAAACCAATATAGTGCAGCTTGACTTCGCGCCAGACATTGTCGGTCAGGTCGTTTTC
>CAIVDH010000345.1 GCA_903904635.1 uncultured Burkholderiales bacterium
CTTGAGAAGGCTTTCTAACGCTGCGACATGTTTAGTCAAATCCTGCATTGTTTACTCCATCTGAGGCGCTAATTAACCTCGTTTTAACTGCCAATAAAAATCGATTAGACGCTTGCTGCAGCGTTCTATGGGATGGCTATCCTCTGGCACGTAGTCTGCTCGATTATGGACTACTCAAATCACCCAATATGGCCATGCTCAACTCACCGCAGTGGACAATAGATGCTAAATTTTCTGCAAAGACAGTCTAAATGAATTGTAAATTCAAATTCAGTAAAACCCGGCACTGATTTTTTCGCAAACATCAAAGTTGAGCGTTCTACTCTTGAAAGTTACCGAGCTGACAAAGACCTCGTGCATCAATTACTGATCGAGGTTGCCCAAGCAGATGGTAATGTTGACGTTCAAGATTTTGCGCTGCATGGCTTCTCCGGACATACCCTGACCAATAGAGCAATGAGTGGCAGCACACTAGGCATTACTCAGCTTTTCTCTGATGATGACCAAATGATCGTAACGATCTACTTCCTGAGCCAGGCGCCAGATAAAAGTCGATTTAAAACCTTTGCAGAATTTGTCGTTCTACGAAATAGCTTTGTAAGTGGCTATGCCGAGTGCGTAGCAAAAAAACGCGTGACTTCACTATTTCTGCAATGATAACTAAGTAGGCTTGCTACGAAGCCTGCGCAAAATTCATGTGATGTTTTTATTTGCCACTCATTAGTGGACTGCGCAATCTGTACGCTTGATGACGCAACAGCGCATGCGTAAATATTTTTATGCGTAAGGTTTTATTGCTTTGAATCAATGATTTTTTCAGCAGTTTGTCTACACTCGACAGGTGCTCTCAAATTTTAGGTATTCATGCCCGCAAAATACAATGCCGTAACCCGAATAGTTCATTGGCTGACTGCCCTGTTGGTAATTACCGCATTCGTGCTTGGCCCTGAAGACCTCGACGAAATGAGCGATCCAAGCATGGATCTCGGCGTGCAAGTTCACGAATCACTGGGACTCTTAATATTTGGACTCGTTCTTTTCCGAATAATTTGGGTTTTTTCAACTGAAACCGCCATCGACATTGCTATACCGCGATGGATGAAAATCAGCGCCAAAGCCATTCAAGGCGCCTTGTATCTTCTGATGTTTGCCGTGCCGGCGTCAGCGGCATCGGGTATTTGGCTACTGGGCAAATCACTCAGTCTCCTCAACAACACCATGATCGCTTCACCGCTGGGGCTGTCTGAACGTACTGGTGAGTTTCTACTGGAGGCTCATACGGTAGGTGCTGACGCGCTCCTGTGGCTAGCAGGCATTCATGCTGTAGCGGCTTTATTCCATCATTACGTACTCAAAGATTCAGTGCTCAAATCCATGCTCCCCAAGTGAAGCTGATACGAGGCAATCTAGAATTGTCTTTTTAAAATCTTTAGGTGCGGCAACCCCCGAAGCCGAGTGTCGGTTAGAATACTTTTGCATCATTTATTTACATACGGTAACTGTAAGGCCATCGCTAAGATCTAGAAATTTTTGGCCTTTCAACCAAAAAATAGCCTGTTTTTTTAAGGCCTTTGATCA
>CAIVDH010000346.1 GCA_903904635.1 uncultured Burkholderiales bacterium
AGTGGGATGCGGTGATCAATGCACCCTTTGGTCATCTGGGTGTGCAGACTGAGATTGTCGATCAGAGTTTAATGGTCAGTCAGATTGCTTATTTATCAGCGCATGTTGAATTGAAATCAGCCAAAACAGATTTGGCCAAGGAAGTGGCGAGGCAGTGCAAACATTATTTTAAAGACCCTGATTTCATGTTCGATTTGCCACTCAAGCCTGGTGGTACGCAGTTTCAGCAAACAGTGTGGGCAGAGATTTCAAAAATAACGCGTGGTCAAACGCAAACCTATGGTTGGGTCGCCAAGAAAATTAAAAGTGCGCCACGCGCAGTAGGGCAAGCTTGCGGCGCTAATCGGTATCCGTTAATCATACCTTGTCATCGCATTATTTCTGCTACCGGCATAGGTGGATTTGCCCATCAGGATGGCGATGGATTTCATAGGAATGTAAAAAAATGGTTACTGGATCATGAGGGCGTAACATGGGCGGCCAAGTAAAATTCTTTGTACGATAAATATGTTATTGCCCTACAGATTAAAAAAATGAACGCAAAATTATTAAAATTCGGTATGAACATTTGGCCGCCATTTTTAGGCGCTGGCATCAAAGTGCACAATATTTCTGCCGACTATAAAAGCGCCAGCGTTAGCCTCAAGATGGGTTTTTTAAACACCAACGTATCAGGTGTTCATTTTGGTGGTAGCTTGTTTGCGATGACCGATCCATTTTTTATGATCATGGTGCAGCATAATCTGGGTAAAGACTATATCGTTTGGGATAGGGCTGCAAAAATCGACTTCATCAAGCCGGGCAAGGGCAGGGTAAAGGCAAGTTTTGACATTGCCCATGACCAGATAGAAGAAATAAAATTGTCTGCCGAGGCGGGTGAGAAAGTATTCAAAGATTTTACCGTCGAGGTAAAAAATCAGCTCGGTGAAGTAGTGGCATCTATCGTTAAGACGCTTTATATACGAAAAAAACGACCTGACAACAATTAAAAATACTTTGTTTTTCGGATGGCCGAATTTTAATAACTCGTGATCAGGACGATGCGAAATGCTCTTGGTTCTATAGGATGAAAAACGCGTCCGCTCAAGCCGCTCGTACCATTGAAGGTATAAGAGCCGTTGTAATAATCAATCGCAGATTTTTCGCTGTTAAGCAGATTGAATCCGATTAATTCTATCTTCGTATCTTTATTAATCCGGTAGCCGAATTTTCCATTAACGGTAGTGGTGCTGTTCGACCACACTGAATTATCTTCGGTCAGAGGTCGCGGACCAAAGTAGCGCAGTTGTAATGAGCCCGTGTATGGGCCGCTGTTGTCGATAATGGCCGCAATTGAGGCCACGCCTTCAACTGCCCCTTCTATGCGATTACCTTCACCGCCAGGATCGCGAAATCTTGCGCGTGCCAATGCGAAGTCTGCATCCAGTGTCAGCCATTTATTGGCTTTGTAGTAGTTGTTAAATTCCCAGCCTATGCGTCGGGTGCGACGTCCGGAATCTTTGGTGATGCCTTCATCGCCGACATAAACAATTTCGGAATCATTATCCAGCTGAAAAAGCGCGAAAGTGGTTTGCAGGTTGTTGATGATCTCGGTTCTGATGCCTATCTCCTGACCAAAAGTTTTAACCAGGCCGTCTGCGCGTCTACTGCCAGCAGCAATGGTGACGCCCCGCGCATCATTGGAATGAAAGCCATTACCTATGCTGTAGTAATACTCGGTCTTGTTCCACGGGCCAAAAACGATATTGAGTTTAGGCGTTGTCTTGAAAGCGTCGACTTTATCGGTATTGGCAGCATTGCTCTGGCCGAGATTATTGAAACGAAAATAATCGCCGCGCAAAGCAGCGACGGTGCGCAGCCAGTCATTCCAGTGCACATGGTTTTCTGAATAAATGCCTATGCTGCTTTGCGTAATATGATCCTGGCGCTGCGTTGCGGTTCGTACGCGGCGGGTTGTCGTAAACAAGCCATTAAAGATATTGTCATTCTGAATTTGCACGCCCAGCGTATTGGTGGCTTCTTTGCCCAAGCCGGATACATTCCATGTTTTGGCCAGATTGACGCCTGATGTCACACGGGTATCGCGCTGATTGAACTGGTTGGTAGGCGTGTATTCAAAGTTGGAATACAGATCCAATTCATTTTGTATGACATAAGCTTGTGCAAGGATGGAACCGCTTAAATCGGCTTGTCGCCATTCTCCCGAAAGGCTATAGCGGCTAGCTGTGGCGCCAGATGAAGTATCCATGGAGCCAAAGCGTGAGATTAACCCTTGCTTGTATTCATTAAAGGGTATTTGATCAGTAGAATTCCATTTGCCAGAATAAGCCATCGCCGTAATGTTGTAGCCATTTGCGGTAGTGCCTTCTGAATAGCGCAACAGCCCGTTGTATTTGCGGTAGTTATCCGGTGTGTCCCAAGGCCCATCGTAATGCGATAACTCCAGACCATACAAGACATTACCATCACCGAATTTAGGTGCGTTGGCCAGTAGCGTGCGGGTGTAACCGTTTTGGCCTAGACCGACACTGGCAATGCCTCTGTCGACTTGATTGAGATAATAAATACTGGCTGAGCCTGCAGAGCCGAAATCACCATCTGCCGCGTAATAAGGACCTTTGCGATAGTGTATTGATGACACTAATTCAGGTATGACGGGATTTAAATCTGCCCAGCCCTGACCATGCGCGTGGCTGCGCTGATTCACGGGCATGCCGTCGAGGGTAATTTTGAAATCGATGCCGTGATCCAAATTAAAGCCGCGTAAGAAATATTGGTTTGCTTTGCCTTCGCCGCTATGCTGGCTGACAATTAAGCCTGGAACTACTTCCAGCATTTCGCCTGTTCTGGCAACGACGCGGGTATTAATTTGCGCTTGTCCGACCACACCTTCATTGGCGGTATCTGCAGCACCCAACAAGCTGTATCGTGAGCTGATCACTTCCACTTCTGGCAGCGCGCGTATATCGTCAGCAGCCACTTGCCCCGCAGCTAAAAATAGTGCGCTTAA
>CAIVDH010000347.1 GCA_903904635.1 uncultured Burkholderiales bacterium
TATTTCCGGTCAGCTCAATGGTGTAGGTTTTATCGGTGACATCGATGATGCGACCACGGAAAATATCTGTGGTGCGCTTCATTTCTTCGCGCTCTTTACCGACAGCACGCACTTTAATGAGCATGAGTTCACGCTCTATGTGTGCACCTTCGGTCAGATCGACTACCTTGACGATTTCTATCAGACGATTCAAATGCTTGGTGATCTGTTCGATCACGTCATCCGATCCGCTGGTAACAATGGTCATGCGCGACAGCGTTGCATCTTCGGTGGGCGCAACCGTCAGGGTTTCAATATTGTAGCCACGGGCAGAAAACAAACCGACCACGCGCGAGAGCGCACCGGCTTCGTTTTCCAGCAGGGCTGAGATGATATGACGCATGTTAGAGATCCTCCGAACCAAGCAGCATTTCAGTCAGGCCTTTGCCGGCCTTGACCATAGGCCAGACGTTTTCTGCCTGATCCGTGATGAAGTTCATGAACACCAACTTGTCTTTCATGGCGAATGCATCTTTCAATGTATTTTCAACATCGGAAGGTTTGGTGATTGTCATCCCTACGTGACCATAAGATTCAACGAGCTTGTCGAAATCGGGCAATGAATCCATATACGACTCGGAATAGCGGGAGCCATAATCGATCTGCTGCCACTGCCTGACCATGCCGAGATAGCGATTGTTTAGCAGCACGATCTTGGGGGTCAGATGATATTGCTTGCAGGTTGCCAGCTCTTGTATGCACATCTGTATGGAGGCTTCACCAGTAACGCAAGCAACGGTCGCATCGGGGTTTGCCATCTGCACACCCATCGCATACGGCAGACCTACGCCCATGGTGCCCAAACCACCAGAATTTATCCAGCGGCGCGGCTTATCAAAGCCGTAGTATTGTGCAGCCCACATCTGATGCTGGCCTACGTCAGAAGTAATGAACGCATCACCCTTGGTAATTTCCCACAGCTTTTGTACGACTGATTGCGGCTTGATGACTTCTGTAGAAGTCGGATATTTCAGGCAATCTTTGCTGCGCCATTCTTTGACCTGCTTCCACCATGAAGCCAGCGCGGTGGTATTTTGCTTGGTTTCTGCGGTCTCGATTTGCGTCAGCATTTCCTGCAGCACTTCTTTGACATTACCGACAATAGGAATATCAACTTTAACGCGCTTGGAAATCGATGACGGATCAATATCGATATGTATGATTTTGCGTGGATTGGTCGCGAAATGTTTAGGATTGCCAATTACGCGGTCATCAAAGCGCGCGCCAATGGCGATCAGTACATCACAGTGCTGCATCGCCATGTTGGCTTCGTATGTACCATGCATGCCGGGCATACCGACAAAATGATCACTGGTTGAACGATATGCGCCCAGACCCATGAGCGTGTTGGTGCATGGATAACCAAGTTTATCTACCAGCTTGTTTAATTCAGGAGACGCATTAGCCAAAATTACGCCACCGCCGGTGTAAATCATAGGGCGCTCAGCTGCCAGCAGTAATTGAACCGCTTTGCGTATCTGGCCGGAATGCCCTTTTTCTACTGGCTTGTAGGAACGCATATCGACTTCCTTGGGGTAGTCGTATACGGCCTTGTCCATGGTGATGTCTTTCGGTATATCGACCAACACAGGGCCTGGACGGCCGGTGGTCGCGATATAGAAAGCTTTCTTCATGGTGCTGGCCAGATCTTTTACATCGCGCACCAGAAAATTATGTTTGACGCATGGGCGTGTTATGCCAACGGTGTCGCATTCCTGGAATGCGTCTTGTCCGATCGCGTGCGAGGGCACCTGACCGGAAATGATCACCATCGGGATGGAATCCATGTAAGCCGTTGCCAGACCTGTCACCGCATTGGTAACACCGGGACCAGAGGTCACTAATGCAACGCCCACCTTGGTGGAGCTGCGTGAATAGGCATCAGCGGCATGAATTGCAGCTTGCTCGTGACGAACGAGTATGTGCTGGAATTTGTCCTGCTTGAAAATTGCATCGTAAATATATAGAACAGCGCCACCAGGATAGCCGAACACATGTTCGACGCCCTCTTCGGCCAGACAGCGCACAAGAATATCTGCGCCAGTGATTTCGGGATTCATGCTACTTCCTTTCAAGGTCCATTGGAGATTGATCGGATGCTCTCTCCTACAGAATCAACAACAACTTTAATCTCGGGCGTTCCTTTTTTGTGCGGTCACGTCAATCCGTCATGCATCTGTAGAGGCATTTCAAACTGGCGCTAAACGCGACTCGTGCAGCCTGAGCTTGTAAAGCAGAAAAAGATTCTTCACGCTTATGGCGTGGGTTAGAGCAAACAGCTTTCAAAATGAAAGAGCCTTGTCACACAAGCGGCGTCTTGCGCCACCCGCGGCAAGGCATAGGTTACCCTCATGATTGTGAGGGAACGATACGTTACTGCGTTGCACCATCCGGGTCAAGCCAAATCTGAGGAAAAGCGTTTGAAATCAAGCGTTTTAGCGAGGAGTTGCGGGCAAATTCCAAGGCAATGCATCAATTTGCCAGATTGAAAACTTTATCAATCGGCGGCCATCACGCCGGAGCCGTACAATGCCCCCATCTTAAAAAATTTCTTATGCACTCGACTTGATGCCTTCCTCCGCTGATCTGCTGCCTACCCCGCCACTGAAAGCCCGCCTCTTTTGCATGGTCTATGAGTCCATGCTTTTGTTTGGCGTGGTATTCATCGGCGCCTGGTTATTTTCTACGCTTATGCAGCAGCGCCATGCGCTTGCTATGCGCAATGAATTACAAGTCTGGCTGTTTATTTTGCTGGGATTTTATTTCGCATGGTTCTGGACACATGGCGGCCAAACACTGGCGATGAAAACATGGCGCATAAAATTAATTCGTAAAGATGGGGCAAAGCTATCCTGGCAACAGGCAGTCATGCGTTACCTGCTGGTCTGGCTGTGGTTTTTACCCGGGCTGGCAGTAGCCCGTTTGTTTGGGGCACAGGGATGGATGCTGGTGTTGCTACCGACACTAAATTTCATCATTTGGGCGCTGGCCGTATTTCTGCACCCTGAACGACAATTTCTGCACGACAGAATAATTAAAACTCAGCTCGTGCTGTTGCCTGCCAAATCGAAAACAACAACATCAAACACAATTTAATCCGCTACCCATGATCGCCCGCTTCACACGCTTCATGCTGTTTCTGCAATTTGCAAGCGTTGCGGTTTTAACGCTATGGCTAATGCAATTGAACTGGGTGTCATCATTTGCAGTCGCAGTGTTGATTAGCGTAATACTGGTTACGCTGCCAAGAAGCGGCATCATCCTGAGTAATTTTTTACTTTCGCAAGCGTTGAGGCCTCTTAATCTGGCTGGTAAAAAAATCAGCGTGCGCTCAAAAGCGAAGCTGCTCTTGCAAGAATTTTATTGGAGCAGCGTGTGCTGGTTTTGGGTTTTACCATTTGCCGTCTTCTCAAAGCGCACTATCTCAGGCGATGAAGGTTTACCCGTTCTGCTGATACACGGTTATGGCGCAAATAGCGGATTTTGGCATCACACCAGCGATCTGTTACAACGTTCTGGCAGCAGCCATATGGCCATCGAACTCGAACCTTTGCTTGCCGATATAGATGATTACGCGCACCTCATCAATACCGCGGTTGAGGCTTTATGTGCAGCGAGCGGAAAAGAAAAAGTCATCGTGGTAGCACACAGCATGGGTGGACTCGCAGCGCGTGCCTATCTGAGAAAATTTGGCAGTGATCGTATCGCACGCGTTATTACACTAGGCACACCACACTATGGCAGCACGCTGGCCAATTTCGCCATGGGTACCAATGCCATGCAAATGCGTTGGTCAGATCAATCGGACTCGCAAAGCTGGCTAGCCGCGCTGGCACAAACAGAAACACCGGCCATACGGGAGTTGTTCGTCTCTATCTATTCACGACACGACAATATCGTATCGCCCCAGGAATCATGCCACCTGCCTGGTGCAACCAATATTGCGGTTGATTTGGTAGGACATGTCGCACTAGGCTTTGATAAGCAAGTGCTAGAAATGGTAATGCGCGAGATTACTGCAGCCCGGCAAAACACGTAGAAAGCAGAAATTCCGTGACCTGGGCATCTGTGTATTGCCCGGTCATGCGTAAATAATCCATGGTCGGGTCGCAAGAGCGCGCGTAAATCGTAAATAGCACGACTTCGGCCGGCAGATCTTTGCGTATCGCGCCATCAGCACGCGCCTTCTCTATCAGTTCGCCCATGAGTTCATTCAAATCAAGCAAACGATTGATGTAGCGATTGTTATTCATCAATGCGTCACGCAAGCTGGTGTTTTCAGATGGCAGTGTAGGCAAACCACCTTTCATGCGAATTTCCAGTGCCCACTGCAGTACGCCTCTTAACTGATCGATAGGCCGCTGTTGCGCATCAAGACCACGCACAAAGGCGAGCGTGTTTTCCATCAACCGTATCATCGCTGCAGCGGCCAAGGCTTCCTTGGATGGGAAGTGCTTGTACAAGCTGGCTTTTGCTATACCGACATCAGCGGCAACCTCATCCATCGTCATGAGGTCATAGCCTTTTTGCGCCAGCAGCATATTCGTTGAATCAATAATCGCGTTTTCACGCACAATCAATTGCTGTTGTTTAAAGGAAAGCTTGGGCTCTTTACTCATTGGTTACTTTTCAGGCGAGACGGTTTTTGAACTTTTGGATTATAAGGCACCCGAACAACAAGCGCCTATTATTATTCCTTTGCTAACTTGCCTTGCCGACCAACCAGATGATCAAAAAAAACCTATCTATTTTTATAATCAGTCTTGCCCTGGCCGTAAATTTTTCAGCATCGTATGCAGAGAATTTATTAGCGACGGCAGAGCAAGCAGGCTCCTTTAAAATTTTTCTCGGCGCGATTAAGGCTGCGGGGCTGACACAACAACTCGACGAGATGGGACCTTATACAATTTTTGCGCCAGATGATCATGCATTTTCAGCCTTAGCTGAGGACGAATGGGAATTAATTTCAAAAAACAAAATACGACTTATACGCTTGCTCAACTATCACATCATCAAAGGCAAAGTAAAGATCACTGAGGTTAAGCCGGGTACGATTGCCAGCCTTGAAGGTAATCTTCTCAGACTCAAATCTGATAACGGCCTGGTGACGGTAAATGGTGCCAGCGTGACGCAGAGTGACCTGATTGCTGATAACGGCGTGATTCATGCCATTGACGATGTACTGATGCCGCCTGACTAAGCAACGATATGCACTGATCGGTTATCATCGGCGCGGTTATCCCTGACAGGAAGCGTTGGCCGTGAATAAAAACAAAATCAAAAGTCTGTGTGTGTATTGCGGATCTGCTGTAGGCGCATCGCCTATTTACACAGAAGCAGCGCAATCGCTTGCTCAAACGCTTGTGGAAAATAATATTGCCCTGGTCTATGGTGGCGGTCATGTTGGTCTGATGGGGAAAATTGCTGATGCCGTATTAGCAGCGGGCGGTAAAGTAACCGGTGTGATACCGCAGGCATTGATGGTGTCGGAAGTGAGTCATGAACACCTTACCGAGCTGATTGTCGTTAAAGATATGCACGAGCGCAAAGCCATGATGGCAGAATTATCTGATGGCTTTATTGCGATGCCGGGCGGCATAGGCACACTGGAAGAATTATTCGAAACCCTAACCTGGGCGCAGCTGGGCTTTCATGAAAAGCCGGTTGGACTGTTTAATCCTGCGGGATTTTTTGATGGGCTCATTGACTTCATTGCGCATCTGGTACAACAAGGTTTTCTCAAACCCGAACATGCCGCATTGCTGATCACGGATACGCATGCCGCATCGCTGGTGCAAAAATTACAGCAATTCGACATGCAGCCGGGTGTGAGTTGGTTGAGCCGTCAGGCAGCACGCACACTAGTGCCTTAGAGCCTGTGTGAAGTCTTGTAATAAATCGTCAGTCTCTTCTATACCAACTGAAACACGTATCAGCGATTCAGCAATGCCCATGCTGGCGCGACGTTGCGGACCCATTTCATGAAAAATCGTGTGTGCAACCGGTATGACCAGCGTACGCGTATCGCCTAGATTGCTAGCTGGGATGGCAAGCTCGAGCCGGTTAAGATAATCAAAGCAATCGATGCCATCTTTAAGCTCAAAGCTAAACAAGCCGCCATAGGCTTTGAATAATTCAGTCGCGATATTGTGCTGCGGATGCGATGACAGGCCGGGGTAATACACGGCCGCCACGCGCGCATCTGCAGCAAGCATCGTCGCTAATGCCAGCGCACTGACCGACTGACGCTCAATACGCAGCGCCATGGTCTCAGCACCAACTGCGAGATGATGCGCTGCCTCAGGCCCCAGCGCTGCGCCGAAATCACGCAGCGCCTTGGCACGTAATTGCGCCATGCCCCACTGCTGTGGCACAAAACGTTGATAAGTCTCGGCGATATTGGGATAACGGGTCCAGTCAAACAATCCGGTATCGGTCAGACTGCCGCCCAACGCATTCCCATGCCCGCCTATAGATTTTGTCAGCGCATTGACAACTAAACTCGCGCCTACAGATTTAGGGCGGAACAGATAAGGTGATGTGATCGTATTGTCGACCACATACAAAATGCCGCGCTGCTGGCACAGTGCACCAATGCGCGCCAGATCCGCAATCTGAGTACGAGGGTTTGCGATAGTCTCGACAAACACCATGCGTGTTGCAGGCGTAATCGCCTGCTCTACATTGGCCACATCCGTCGCATCGACGAATGACACTGCCATGCCTTGCGCCTGTACGGTTTGCCACAGGCTATTGGTATTGCCGAATAAAAAAGCAGATGAAATGACATGATCGCCGCTGCGCAGCAAGCCCTGCATCAACGCGCCAATGGCAGCCATGCCGGTAGAAAAACACAGCGTAGAGAACCCATCTTCCATGCGCGTGATTTTTTCTTCCAGCGCATTGACGGTAGGATTGCCCTGACGGCCATAACGATAGCCCGCTTTTTTACCCTGGAAAACAGCAGCGAGTTCACGCGCATCGCTATAGCCATACGCTACCGAAGTATGGACTGGCTTATGCAAAGATCCATGCTCTATGGATTTTTGCCTATCGCTATGCAGTATCGTTGTGGTGAAGCCGAATTTTTTGCTGTCTTTCATTGCTGGTATCGAAAATAATTTTATTCAATCTGCGCAAGATTGAGATTGAGTTGCGTACGCACGGCATCTTCAGTGACGACCTTTGGATGGGCACGGGCGAATTCAATACGATCAAGATAGTCGCGTGAAATATCGCCGGTAATATATACGCCATCAAAGCAGGAAGCTTCAAATTTTTTCAACATCGGATTGATGTCTGAAATCGAACGCTTCATCGCTTCTATGTCTTGATATACCAAAGCATCGGCCGTGATCTCGCGACAGACTTCATCTTCGGTACGATTGTGCGCAATCAGCTCGTCACGTGTAGGCATATCAATGCCATACACATTCGGATATTTAACCGGTGGCGCTGCAGAAGCGAAAATCACGCGACGTGCACCCGAGTCACGCGCCATTTGCACGATCTCACGACTGGTCGTGCCGCGCACAATCGAATCATCAACCAGCAACACGCTCTTGCCTTTGAATTCAGCACCGATTGCATTTAATTTCTGACGCACAGATTTTGCACGAATCGCCTGCCCCGGCATCAGGAAGGTACGACCGATATAACGATTTTTGATGAAGCCCTCGCGATAATCGAGGTTAAGCGTCATCGCCAACTCCATGGCCGAAGGACGTGATGAGTCAGGAATAGGCATCACCACATCAATATCGCCGGAAGAAAACTGGCGACGAATTTTTTCAGCGAGGTACTCACCCATTTTCAGACGTGTGGCATAAACAGAGGCGCCATCTATGACTGAATCAGGCCGGGCCAGATATACGAATTCAAATGCACAAGGATTAAGGACAGGATTTTCTGCGCATTGCTGGTTGTATAGCTTGCCATCGTTGTCGATGAAAATCGCTTCGCCTGGCAGAACATCGCGCAGGAAATGAAAACCCAGACCTTCAAGCGCGACAGATTCGCTGGCTATCAAATATTCAGGGCCTTTGTCAGTGTCTTGAAAACCTATACACAGTGGACGTATGCCATACGGATCGCGAAAGGCCAGCAAACCATAACCAGCAACCTGCGCCACCACAGCATAAGAACCGCGCACTCGCTTGTGTAGCGCAGAAATAGCTTTAAAAAGTGTGGAAGGATCAAGCGAAAAACTACTGGTTGACTGCTGGATTTCATGCGCCAGCACATTCAAGAGCACTTCAGAATCGGAGTCAGTATTGATATGCCGACGATCATTCTTGAACATCTCAATTTTCAACTGATCGGCATTAGTCAGATTACCATTGTGAGCCAGAGTAATACCAAATGGTGCATTCACATAAAATGGTTGCGCCTCTTCTTCACTGGAAGAGCCTGCAGTCGGATAGCGGCACTGGCCTATCCCGGAATTACCAGGCAGCGAGCGCATGTTACGGGTACGAAAAACATCGCGTACCAGCCCATTGGCTTTATGCATGCTAAAGGTATTGCCATGACTGGTTGCAATACCTGCAGCATCCTGACCACGATGCTGCAGCAGCAGTAACGCGTCGTAAATGATCTGATTGACAGGGCCATGAGAAACAACGCCAACAATGCCACACATGGTGGACTCCTCAACAAAAACAAATCAAGCCGGCAAAGCCGGACAGGCAAAACAAGTTTTAAGCAGGTTGCAACGTACCGTTAAGACCTAATTTCGTTAATCTTGCGCGCATCTTGTTGGCCTCTTCTTTACTACTGAAAGGACCAACGCGCACACGAATACGGTCTCCGGAAATTGTTGCAATTTTCTGGGTATACGATTTGATGCCAGCTTTTTTCAGCTTCTCCTGCAATTCATCGGCCTTGGCTTTGTTTGCTACTGCAGCTACTTGCAAAACAAAACGCGTTGGCGCTTCTTTAGCAGGTTTAATATTGACAGCTTCAGGAACTGGTTTTTCTTGCGCAATTATTTCGGCTTTGACTGCAGGCTTGACTGGTGGCTCGTCTGATTTTCTAATTTTTGGAGGTGCGTCAGCAGCAGCGGCTGGAGCGGGATCAGCGGGCTGAGCAGGCTCAGGCAAAGGAAGGGGCAAAGGCAGCGGGACGGACGGGTTGGCAAGCTCCGATTTGTCACGCGGCGGAATTACGATGGGGATATCGTCAGCCAGTGGCTTGGGCTCGGAATCAAAGATCATAGGCAAGCCTATGACTGCTGCCAACACCAGCGCCGTAGCACCGATTAAGCGACGACGTGCACGTTTTTTCTCTGGCAATGCAGGATCGAGCGGCTCTTGCGTATCGGCAGAGTCTTTGCGCTGTGAACGGCGCGCTTTAACCGGCGCGTCAAATTCGTCATCGCTGTCTTGCTTGTTTTTACGAAAAAATGATAACAAGCCCATAAGTGGTTTTTTGTCTGACAGGTTCAGTGTAAAACGGAATTTTTGGCAGCCATTACGCCGGCTACCGTTAGAAATGATCCGAAGACCGCAATTCTATCATTCTCCCCTGCACGGCTTCTTGCATTTAAGAATGCCAGCTCAGGCGTAGCGAAACATTCAATGCTGGATTCAGCATTTGGCTGGGCTAGCCCCGTTATGCCCGCCTGATGCAGCAGTTCTTTTAACGCTAATGCCGTCGCGCCGCGCGGCAAAGGCAAGTCAGCAAGGCACCAATGATCTATGCGGCCTTTGAGATGTGCTAATACACCAGCAATGTCCTTGTCCGACATCGCACCAAATACCGCGTAGGTATAAGAATGAAATCCCATATTGTCGAGGTTTTGTGCCAGCGTGGCCGCTGCATGCGGATTATGTGCCACATCCAGAATAACGCTGGGTCGTCCTGGTAACACCTGAAAACGACCCGGCAAATCAACTAATACCAGACCGGACCGTACTTCCTGGGCGCCGACTGGCAAGCGATTGCGCAGCGCCTCCAATGCCGCCAGTGCCGCACTGGCATTTAGTAACTGATTAGCCCCGCGCAAACTGGGGTAAGCCAGCGCATTGCGGCGCTGATTGCGTCCACCAAAATTCCACTGCTGCTTGTCACCTGAATAATTAAAGTCTCGTCCAAACAACCACAAATCTGCGCCTATGGCTGCTGCATGGGCCAGCAGCGAAGCCGGTGGCGATGGATCACTACAAATGGCCGTTCTACCAGAGCGGAAAATTCCCGCTTTTTCAAAACCGATTTTTTCGCGTGTGTCGCCCAGATAATCAATATGATCCATATCGACGCTGGTGACGATGGCAACATCAGCATCAATGATATTGACTGCATCAAGACGCCCGCCCAAGCCAACTTCTAGTATTACTGCATCAAGACCGGCATCGGCAAACAGTTTGAGTATGGCCAGGGTGGTGAATTCAAAATAAGTCAGCGAGATACCAGAAACACTGCGCGCCGCTTCGACTTGAGCAAAACTTTTGCAGTAAGCATCATCACCCAACATTTCACCATCGATACGGCCACGTTCATTAAAGCGCAGCAAATGCGGTGAGGTATACAAGCCTACGTGATAGCCGCTTTGCAGCAATATGGATTCGAGCATGGCGCATGTTGATCCTTTGCCATTCGTGCCACCAACGGTAATGACAGGACAATCAAATTTCAACCCCAGCTCTTTTGCCACATCGGTTACGCGATCCAGACCCATATCGATCGCTTTGGGATGCAGTGATTCTAGGCGTTGCAACCAATCTTCTAGCGTGGGAGGTGTAGCGAGCATGCGAATGATAAGTTGGGGGTGAATCAGGGACAAAACAAACTGGTGCGCAAAATAATGTTCAAATAATTTTGTTGTGCAGCCAGTGCCAAGGCAAAAATGAAAATCGCCCGCATGCTGCAATTTTCATTACGGTTCATTAATTAAGCCAAAACCTCTACCGGCTGATTTTGCAAAATTGCCAGCACGCGTGCGATTTCTTCGCGCATTTGCCTGCGGTCAACAATCATGTCGATTGCACCTTTGGTGATGATGAATTCAGAACGCTGAAATCCTTCAGGCAGCTTCTCACGTACCGTATTTTCAATCACGCGTGGGCCGGCAAATCCGATCAGCGCTTTAGGCTCAGCCATCACGACATCGCCCATAAAGGCGAAAGAGGCAGAAACGCCGCCCATGGTCGGGTCAGTCAAAACTGAAATAAAAGGCAGTTTTTTCTCAGACAGTTTGGTCAGCA
>CAIVDH010000348.1 GCA_903904635.1 uncultured Burkholderiales bacterium
ACAGCCTGGAAAAAAATCAATTTGATGCATTGCGTGTGGGCTACCTCGATGGCAAGTGCAACACCTTAGCCACAGCCGGTGTTGGTTATTCATTCAAAAAATCAACGGCGCTGGGTTTCATTGGTGCAGTTGGCCCCTATGCACGGGTCATCGCCGAATTGGATAGCAACATGCATCCGGGTTTAGGTTTGGATTTGAATTCACTTGGTTGCGCGGATGATAGGAAAGCCACGGCTGCGGTACCTGTATAAACGGTTATGTTGCATAGCAATTGGTTGTGTTTCAGTAGCCTGAAGCCACTCTGCGGAGTGGCTTTTTTTTTGAGAAATTCGACACATTACCGACACATAAAATTTTAGTGATCATAGAATGCGGAAAACGATATAAAACAATCTTAGTAAAATCACGCTGAATATTTTTTCTTTCAACGCTAATCAGTATCTTCGTAACAAAATGCTAAATAGAGCAATGTCACGAACTGCACGTTAGTTTACAGTTTGTACACACAGTTTTTAACCTGATTTAAATATTAGCTCTGGCAAATTGAGGATGCCATTATCTGGGGTCTATCGCCATACATCAACGTCATAGTGCACCCTGCTGACTAAACAAAAATTTCTGGAAAGTTCCCACCAGACAAACGCATTTTTTAATAACGGCAAGATCATGCTTTATTTTCAAACACGCTTATGTTCGTTTTAAAACTAAATACGGACTAGGTTCTTTAGCTGCTATCGCCATTGGCAGACTTGCATCTGGCTGGCGAAACAGGCTTAGATGCAAGTCTGGGGTAAACCTGTCCGTTCTTCGGCTTTAATCCCCGTATAGCGCATCCTATGTAGTAAGTATGCAGTGAGCTGCAGAATAAGCGCTGCCATCAGGTAAAATCTGCTTCATGAAAATTTTAATTAGTAATGACGATGGTTATCTGGCGCCCGGCATTAACGCTTTAGCCGAGCAACTGGCCTTGATCGCCGACATTGTGGTGGTAGCGCCCGACAGCAACCGGTCTGGCTCTTCTAATTCACTCACGCTGGATAAGCCATTACGGGTAGTACAGGCCGCTAATGGTTTTTATTCTATAAACGGCACCCCCAGTGATTGTGTACACATCGCCCTGACAGGTATTTTGAGCGAGAAGCCTGATCTGGTGGTCTCGGGCATCAATCAAGGTCAGAACATGGGTGACGATACGCTTTATTCCGGTACCGTTGCTGCCGCAACAGAGGGGTATTTGTTTGGCATACCGGCGATCGCATTTTCTCAAGTAGATCATCGCTGGGCACATCTAGATGCCGCTGCAAAAATTGCTAAAGATATCGTCATGCGTAAACTCGATACCTTGCACAAGCCATTTTTGCTAAACGTAAACATACCAAATTTGCCTTATGAGAAATTGCAGCGGATAGTGGCTACGCGTTTGGGTAAGCGGCATCAATCTGAGCCAGTCATAAAAAGCCAGGATCCGCACGGCAATGAGATTTTTTGGATAGGTCCGGTGGGTAAAGCCAAGGAAGCCAGTGCAGGTACGGATTTTCATGCGACTGCACAGGGATGGGTTTCCATTACGCCACTACAAATTGATCTGACCCATAGCACCCAACTAGAAAGACTTGAACAGGCATTGTCATGAGCGAGAGCAAAGGCGAACCCCCTAAAAAACGTTTTCCATTAACGCTGGATTCGATAACAGGCAAAGCCGGTCGTAATCGGGCGGCCACTTCCGCACACACCTACAGTACGCAGACCGCCACCCAGAACGCATCCCGTCATTTGCCACGTGCGATCTCAGCGGTACCGGCTTCATCATCAAATTCCCCATCCGCATCGACGTCTTTGCCTGGCAGCGCCTCGGCACCTGTGATGGCCAGCCGTACCATGAATTCACCCCTGGTCTCGGAATCTGTGCGCAAGTCCATGGTTAAACGTATAGAGCAGCAGGGTGTAAAAGATAAAGTGGTACTGGCAGCCATGGAGAGCGTACCCAGACATTTTTTCCTGGAGCCCGGTCTTGCCAGTCAGGCCTATATTGATGCGTCCTTGCCGATTGGCTATCACCAGACGATTTCTCAACCCTATATCGTTGCGCGCATGATTGAAGTATTGCGGGCCAACTCACGCGGCCCACTCAATCGCGTATTAGAGATCGGTACTGGTTGTGGCTATCAGGCGGCGGTATTGGCGCAGGTAGCACAAGAGGTTTATTCGATAGAGCGTATCAAGCCATTGCATGAATTGGCGCGAACTAATCTGCGACCTTTACGGATTGCCAATCTGAGATTGCATTACGGAGATGGTATGCTGGGCTTCCCTCAGGTTGCGCCTTTTGACGGCATTATTCTGGCTGCAGCCGGTATGCAAGTGCCACAAGATTTGCTAGATCAGATGTCAGTTGGAGGCAGTCTGGTCGCGCCAATTGGCAATCGCAACCAGGTACTTCAACTCATACGGCGCACTGCTGAAAATGAGTGGATGAGCGAAAATCTTGAACATTGTCATTTTGTGCCACTAAAATCCGGCACACTAGGCTAAAACTATCTTGTCTGATGATATGAATGCTATTTTAATGAAAAGTGACTATTGCCCGCGCCGTTTAATGGTTCTGGTGTCGTTGCTATCCTTGCTGCTTACTGCCTGCACAGATATGCCCGTCAACGCGCCCATAGATGATAGAACCAACCCGTTAAAATCCCAAAAAAAACAAGACGAATCTATAAAGCCTGCGGAACTCATACCCGACAAGCCCGGCTTTTATACAGTGAAGCCGGGGGATAACTTATTGCGTATCTCCAAGCAATTCAAGCAGGATATTCGCGATCTTGTTGAATGGAATAAACTCAGCAATGCCAATTCCATCAAGGTTGGAGAAACATTAAGAGTGCAGCTTCCAGAGGGGGCACAGGTTGCATCGGTCAAGCTAGATTCTGGTGTCGAAAGTAGACCGCTAAATCCAAATTCAGCTGCGCCACAATCAATCCAAAATCCCGTACCACTTGATTCTGGTGTGGAAGCCAAACCGTTAAATCCCAAACCTGCACCCTCGCCACCAGACAAAAAACCATTTTCTGTAGTGAACAAGTCCGGACCTTTGGGCGACAAAATTCCCTATTCTGATCAGGCCTTGGCAGATCTTCAGCGCGGAGAAGCAGGTGCGCCTGCTCGCGGACTGGATGCGCCGCGTAAGGCTGTCGATACGAAAGAGATATCCGGACGTTTCATCTGGCCCACTGAGGGCACCGTTGTGCAGACTTTTGAAGAATCAAAAAAAGGTATAGACATAACCGGTCAGTCTGGCCAGCCCATAATAGCCGCAGCAGAAGGCACGGTACTTTATGCAAAGAATATGCGTGGCTATGGCAACCTCATTATTCTTGACCATACTGATGGCATGGTGACTGCGTATGCGCACAATAAAACTATGTTTATCCGAGAAGGGCAAGTCGTAACAAAGGGTCAGAAAATTGCCGAAATGGGAAATGTAGACTCGGACATCGTTAAACTGCATTTTGAAATCCGGCAACTGGGTAGAGTTATTGACCCCATACCTCTGCTGCCCC
Organism: uncultured Burkholderiales bacterium; assembly: GCA_903904635.1. Lineage (GTDB taxonomy): Bacteria > Pseudomonadota > Gammaproteobacteria > Burkholderiales > Burkholderiaceae_D > Pernthalerella. The sequence goes on from CAIVDH010000348.1 coordinate 3,558, forward strand.
AGCGCTAGGCGAGCAGGTTATTCGGATGCCGTAGTGATACCGGTATTGGTTTTTGATATAGAGACTGTCCCCGATGTAAACGGGCTGCGCGCGCTCAGCGGCATGGGCGCAGACATTCCCGATAATGACGTGGCAGCGGCTGCCTACACTGCCAGGCGCGAAAAAACAGGCTCGGATTTTCTACAACATCATCTGCATCGTATTGCAGCCATCTCTTGTGTATTTCGCTCTGATGCAGGATTTCGTGTTCGCTCGCTAGGATCGCTGCAAGACACTGAGCCAAAGTTAGTACATGATTTTTTCCGCGTGATCGATCGCTATACGCCGCAGATCGTTTCATGGAACGGTGGTGGTTTTGATTTGCCTGTACTGCACTACCGTGCGCTGATCCATGGCGTGACTGCATCCCGCTACTGGGAGCAGGGTGAACAAGACCGTGATTTCAAGTGGAATAATTATCTCGCCCGCTATCATTCCCGACACCTTGATCTGATGGACCATCTGGCCATGTACACCGGTCGCGCCAATGCGCCGCTTGATGATCTGGCCAAGTTATGCGGCTTCCCGGGAAAAATGGGCGTCGATGGCTCGCAGGTATGGTCGCTCTATCAGGAAGGCCGACTTGTAGAGATCAGAAGTTATTGCGAAACTGACGTCGTCAATACCTATCTGGTTTATTGCAGGTATCAACTCATGCGGGGTAATTTCACACTGGATGCCTATAATGCCGAGATTGATTTGGTAAGAACCTCTCTGACTGAGCTGAGTGCACCGCATTGGCAAGAATATCTGTCTGCATGGCCAGCCACAAACAAGCAGTAAAATCCATTTTTCACCTGTAATAATTTCAACCTCTGCTTATGCAAGACATCTTAATCATCGAGTCGTTAGACATGGAAGCACGCGGCGTAGGCCATCTCGATAATGAAGATGGCAGTCCCGGTAAAGTCGTATTTGTCGAGGGCGCATTGCCGGGGGAGCGGGTACGTTTCAAGTCATTCCGCAAAAAATCCAAATGGGAAGCGGCCACCATGACGGAGCTGTTGCATAGCTCTTCGCTGCGTGTGACACCAAAGTGCGCCTATTTTGGAGTTTGCGGCGGCTGCGCGATGCAGCATGTGGAATCTTCTGCGCAGGTCGCGACTAAACAGCGTGTGCTGGAAGACAATTTGCATTTCATCGGCCGTGTTGATGCCCGTACTATTTTGCGTCCCATACACGGGCCTGACTGGGGATACCGCTTTCGCGCCCGACTCTCAGTGCGGTATGTGCCTAAAAAAGGTGGCATGTTAGTTGGCTTTCATGAAAAAAAATCCGGCTTCATCGCTGACATGAAAACCTGCGCAATACTGCCGCCGCAAGTTTCACAAATGCTGGTGCCCTTGCGCGTATTGATAGCTTCACTTGCCATACGCGATCAGGTGCCACAAATTGAGCTGGCCGTGGGCGATGGCATACAGGGAAAAATCATCGCCATGGTGTTGCGTGTGATGGCGCCACCTACTGTAGAAGATAAAGCCAAGCTGATTGCC
>CAIVDH010000349.1 GCA_903904635.1 uncultured Burkholderiales bacterium
AAAAATTACAATGAATTTATTAGGAGAGATGATGGTGCAGTATCCACAAAGCCCTCTGATGGGTCACATGATGAGCCAGCCTTTGCTCATATCGAGTCTTATTCAACATGCAGACCGTTATTACCCCAACACGGAGATCGTATCGCGCAGAGTCGAGGGCGATATTCATCGCTATACCTATCATGATTGTCATCGCCGTTCGAGGCAGCTGGCAAATGTGTTGCGAAAATTTGGTGTAAAAATGGGCGATAGAGTGGCAACGCTTGCCTGGAATGGCTATCGCCATTTGGAAGCTTATTACGCTGTGTCTGGCTCAGGTGCAGTACTGCATACAATTAACCCTCGTTTGCATCCGGAACAAATCGCCTATATAGCCAATCACGCAGAAGATCAGTATCTGTTTTTTGACATGAATTTTCTGCCCGCTGTTGAGGCGGTAGCGCCACTTTGCAAAACTATTAAGGGTTTTGTCATGCTGTGCGGTCGCGATCATATGCCTGCTGAAACTAAGATTGCCAACTTGCTCTGCTATGAAGATTTGTTGGCAGACAGCTCAGATGATTACAGCTGGCCGCTGTTCGATGAAAATTCTGCCTCTAGCCTTTGCTATACCTCAGGTACCACTGGCAATCCCAAGGGCGCGCTTTACTCACATCGTTCAACTATGCTGCATTCATTTGCGTCGGCCCTGCCTGATGCGCTCAATGTATCTGCACGTGATGTCGTCTTACCCGTCGTGCCCATGTTTCATGTGAACGCATGGGGATTGCCTTACTCGGTACCGCTGGCAGGTGCCAAGCTGGTTTTCCCAGGGCCCGCATTGGATGGTAAGTCTATCTATGAATTGTTCGAGCAGGAGAAAGTGACTTTCTCAGCCGGTGTGCCTACCGTCTGGCTGGGTTTGCTGACCTATACGGCGCAAAACAATCTCAAGTTTTCAACTTTCAAACGCACCGTTATTGGCGGATCCGCATGCCCTCCTGCCATGATGAAAACCTTCCGTGAAGAATACGGAGTGGATGTGGTCCATGCATGGGGTATGACAGAAATGTCGCCCCTGGGAACTGCATGCACGCTGCTATCTAAGCATGATGATCTGCCATCTGACGCGCGTCAGCAAAAGCTAGAAAAGCAAGGCCGGGTTATTTTTGGTGTCGATATGAAAATAGTCGATGACGCTGGTTCAGAATTGCCATGGGATGGCAAAACATACGGTAATTTATTAGTTAAAGGCCCATGGGTTATCAGCAGTTATTTCAAAAAAGAAGGTGGTGATGTACTCGAAGATGGCTGGTTCCCGACTGGGGATGTGGCTGTTATCGATGAAGAAGGCTACATGCAGATCACCGACCGCAGTAAAGATGTAATCAAATCTGGTGGCGAGTGGATTGGTACGATCGATCTCGAAAATATCGCGGTGTCTCATCCGTCAATATTACAGGCGGCATGTATAGGCGTATTTCATCCTAAGTGGGACGAGCGGCCGCTGTTAGTCGTAGTGAAAAAGCCCGGCATGGACATTAGCAAGGAAGACCTATTGCATTTTTACGAAGGAAAGATCGCAAAATGGTGGACCCCTGATGATGTGGTGTTTGCGGAATCTTTGCCTATAGGCGCTACTGGCAAAATTCTTAAAAATAAAATCCGCGATATTTATCGGGACTATAAACTGCCGACCGCCTGAAGCCAGGTAGCGTCTTAATGAAAATTTGTGTTGTAGGGGGTGGGGCTAGTGGAATTTACCTTGATTTCAATTTTGAACGGCTTGAGCTATGGCTTACTGCTGTTCATGTTGTCGGCTGGTCTCACGCTGATTTTCAGTATGATGGGTGTGCTTAACTTTGCGCATGCCAGTTTTTATATGTTGGGCGCGTATTTTGGCTACTCGATTAGTAATACGCTTGGGTTCTGGCCAGCGCTGGTACTGGCGCCTCTGGCCGTGGGCTTGATTGGTGCAATGATAGAGCGCTATGGATTACGATCAGTCCATAAATACGGCCATATCCCTGAATTGCTGTTTACCTTTGGCCTGTCTTATGTCGTTGTTGAACTTGTACAGCTAGTCTGGGGTCGTGCAGCAGTGCCTTATAAAATCCCGGCTGAGCTTGATGGTCCTCTCTTTACGTTGTTTACCACCGCTTTTCCTATTTATCGTGGTTTCATGATGCTAGTGGCTGTGATAATGCTACTGACGATTTATCTGGTGCTCAAGCACACGCGCATAGGCTTAGTCATTCAGGCAGCGCTGACTCATCCTGATGCCGCAGAAGCGCTAGGCCACAACGTGCCTCGTGTATTTATGTTGGTATTTGGGGGCGGCTGTGGCCTGGCAGCGCTTGCAGGAGTCATTGGTGGTAACGCCTTTGTCACTGAGCCCGCTATGGCAGCAACTGTAGGCAGCATTATTTTTGTCGTGGTGGTGGTAGGTGGCATGGGTTCATTGGCAGGAGCATTACTGGCTTCAATTTTGATCGGTTTGATACAAACTTTTGCTGTTGCATTGGATTGGTCATTGCAATCAATATTGCGATTTTTTGGAACGCAAGTTGCCGCTGATGCGCCTTACTACCGATTGTTTTCATTAACGCTGGCTGAACTCGCCCCGATCATGCCTTATTTGTTGCTAGTACTGATCCTCATCTTCAGGCCCAAAGGGCTGCTCGGAAAGCGGGAGAACTGATCAATGAATCCGCTACGTCCTATGCATTTTGCACCAGTCAATCTGGCGCGCTGGATAATTTGGAGTGGCTTTGCGCTACTACTGTTTGTTATCCCAAAATTATTCGGTTCAGGTTCTGGCCTGTCACTCCTGTCGCAGATGGGTACGGTGATGATTTTTGCACTTTCCTACAATATGCTCTTAGGACAAAGCGGCATGCTGTCGTTTGGTCATGCAGTGTATTCTGGTCTGGGTGCATTTTTTGCCATACATGCGATTAATTTTGCTGCTGATGGCAGCTTTGCTATTCCGCTTACGTTAGTGCCGCTGGTAGGCGGTGTAGCAGGCATGTTCTTTGGTGTGCTGTTTGGTTATGTGACGACAAAACGATCTGGCACGACCTTCGCCATGATTTCGCTGGGAATTGTAGAGCTGGTATTTGCCTGCTCATTGATGTTCCCCGGATTTTTTGGCGGTGAAGGTGGGGTGGCTGGTAATCGTGTGATAGGCAAGCCCTTGTTTGGTATTAGTTACGGACCGCAAATCGAGGTCTATTACCTGATTGCGTTTTGGCTTTTCATCAGTACGGCAGGTATGTTCGCTTTGGCCCATACGCCGCTGGGAAGAATTGCCAATGCAGTACGTGACAATCCTGAGCGGGTTGAGTTTATAGGCTACAACACGCAGCGCGTTAGGTATCTCATGCTGATACTTTCGGCTTTTTTCGCAGGTATTTCTGGCGGACTTTCGGCGATCAATTTTGAGATTGTCAGTGCAGAAAATGTCAGTGCATTACGTTCGGGTGGGGTGTTGTTATTTACCTTTATCGGCGGTATTGGTTTTTTCTTCGGGCCACTGTTGGGCGCTGTGGTCGGCTTACTGTTGACGGTATTGTTGTCTGACTATTCCAAAGCATGGCAACTCTATCTGGGTGTATTTTTTATTCTGATCGTCATGTATGCGCCAGGAGGCTTGGCTAGTCTGATCATGATGAATCTGCGCGTGATTATTCATAAAAAATTTGCGCGTATTTTTCCTGCTTTACTCCTGGTTTGCGCAACAGTATGCGTCTCCATACTGGGTACCGTGATTTTGATTGAAATGATGTATCACCTGACATTGGAATCTACCAACGGCACAACAATGAAATTATTTGGAAAGTTAGTAGACACAGCCTTGCCAGGGGTTTGGTTGATCGGTGCTGGCTTACTGTTGGCGGGCATAGTTAGCTTCATTTTTGCCCGCAGACCT
>CAIVDH010000350.1 GCA_903904635.1 uncultured Burkholderiales bacterium
GTTGGACACGATCTACTAAAAGTTGATCTACATCGCGTTCTGTCGTCAATCCCCAAATCCTCTTGCTGGAGCAATATGCAAGCAAACAGAGCAGCGCTGTTCACATCGAAACTGCGAAATTGCAGTTAAGGGATGAGAATCTGTTTTCTGATTTTTATAGCCTGCGTTACAAGCCAGCGGCAGCTTATCGAGGAGTACGCCACTAGTGATTGGCCTAGTGAGTAACTCCGCTTTTTTTGACTGCATGAAATAACAAAAGTTCAATCGACCTGAGGATTTTTTTCTAAGGTTTGTTCTGTATGAGGCAAATTTTGAGCGGCAATCCAGCGGCATGCCACGCATAGCGCACGAAAGGCGCTGCGCTCCAGACTGTCGGGCAGGATAATTAGCGCTTTGACATATCCAGTGCTTGCCTGCAATCGAAGTAACATGAAGGTTGGCCACAGAGTTGAATCCTCGAGCAAATAAACTAACTCGCTGTTTCCCTCAATGTAGGCACCTGCTTTGCCGCTATCTTTGGGGCCAGCGCTTAGGCTATATTGGGTCAACCAGATTTGACCGCTTGCGGAAATATCAATGCGTAAGGATTTTTTGACTGGTCTTAGTGTGAAATATGCAGTCAATGCCACCATTACGCAAACTAACGCCAACAGCGCTCTGCTGTGAGTAGGAATTATTTCATGAGGTCGCAGCCAGAACAGTGCCGCAGCAACAAGCAGGATTAAAGTTATGGCAGCAGCCATGAATTTAAATATGCGGGAAGGTCTGATAGTCGCAGAAACGGCTATGGACATCAGGGTGCGGAGAGAAAATTACGCGCTGTTCAGTATGAATTGATAGAACAGCGCGCGGATAGCATCAAAAAAAATCAAAAATCAGACTTTACCAAAAATTAAGGTGCCGTTAGTGCCACCAAAACCAAATGAATTTTTTACTGCAATATTAATAGGCATCTCACGAGCCGCATTCGCGCAGTAATCCAAATCACATTCAGGATCTTGGTTAAAAATATTCATGGTCGGCGGTGATAGCTGATTATGAACAGCCAACACGGTGACGACTGATTCCAATCCACCAGCGCCGCCGAGCAAGTGACCGGTCATGGATTTGGTGGAATTGACGACGATTTTTTTTGCATGATCACCCAATGCACGTTTAATCGCCACGGTTTCAGCAACATCACCCAAAGGAGTGGAGGTGCCGTGTGCGTTGACGTAATTGACCTGATCGGCATTAATGCCAGCGTTTTTCATGGCTGAAATCATGCAGCGTCGTGCGCCATCGCCATCTTCGAGTGGGGCTGTCATGTGATGCGCATCTGCACTCATGCCAAAACCCAGTAATTCTGCGTATATGGTGGCGCCGCGTGCTTTGGCGTGCTCATATTCTTCAAGCACCATGACGCCGGCACCTTCACCAAGTACAAAGCCGTCACGGTCTTTATCCCAAGGACGCGATGCAGTAGCTGGATCATCATTGCGAGAGGACAAGGCTCTAGCTGAAGCAAAGCCACCAAGACCAAGAGGAGAGATTGTTGATTCTGCGCCGCCGGCGATCATCACATCTGCATCACCGTATTCAATCAGACGACCCGCAGCACCGATGCAATGCAAGCCGGTAGTGCATGCTGTCACGATGGCAAGATTAGGTCCCTTAAGACCATACTTGATGGACAAATGACCCGAGATCATATTGATGATGGAAGCTGGTACGAAGAATGGACTGATTCTGCGCGGACCACGTTTAGTCAGTTCGGCATGGGTTTCTTCTATCATCGGTAAGCCACCGATACCTGAACCCACAATCACGCCTATGCGTTCAGCGTTTTCTTCTGTGACGACAAGGCGGCTATCTTGCATGGCCTGTATACCTGCGGCCATACCGTAATGGATGAATGCATCCATATGCCTGGCCTCTTTGCCGGGCATATAGTCCTCAACATTGAAACCCTTCACCTCTCCGGCAAAATGCGTAGAGAAAGGTGTGGCATCAAACTTGGTGATAGTGGCAATACCGGATTTTCCGGCAAGCAGTGAGTCCCACGCAGTGGAGACCGTATTGCCGACTGGCGCAATACAGCCCAGCCCAGTGACGACAACACGACGGCGATTCGAACGGCTCAAACGATACTCCCAGATGCAATCAAAACGTTTTTATCCAGCCTTTACGTGCGCCTTGGCGTAATCAATTGCCTGCTGCACTGTGGTGATTTTTTCTGCCTGCTCATCAGGGATTTCCATTTCGAACTCATCTTCCAGAGCCATGACGAGTTCAACGGTGTCGAGCGAATCAGCACCGAGGTCATCAACAAATGATGATTCGATTTTGATGTCGGCTTCAGCTACGCCCAGTTGTTCAGCAACAATTTTTTTAACGCGTGATTCAATATCAGACATCTTGTACCTCCGAGGGTGGGTTACATAAAGTGCGCGCATTTTATCAGGTTTGCGGCACGAAACTTAACTTTTAACTTTTGATTTTAATAACAAATTTTTTGAAGCGCATGCAATGTGTTAATGAGTATGGACTATCTGCACTATGCTATCAGCCTCCACTCATATACATGCCACCATTCACATGCAAGGTCGTACCAGTAATATACCCTGCTTCAATTGATGCCAGAAAAGCTACTGCAGCGGCGAAATCTTCAGGCAGACCAAATCGTCCGGCTGGTATCTGCTGAAGCAGCGCAGAGACTTGCTGCTCGGTGAGTGCCTTGGTCATGTCGGTATCGATAAACCCGGGCGCCACGCAGTTTACGGTAATGTTGCGGCTGCCTATCTCACGCGCTAAAGCGCGACTCATGCCGGCAACGCCAGCCTTGGCAGCAGCATAATTCATCTGACCAGCATTGCCGGCTGATCCGACTACCGATGTAATATTGATAATGCGTCCTTGTTTGGCTTTCATCATATTACGCAGTACAGCGCGTGAGAGCCTTGCCACCGCTGTGAGATTGGTAGTAATGACTGCATCCCACTCTTCATCTTTCATGCGCATGGCTAGCTGATCTTGCGTAATACCCGCGTTGTTTACCAGTATGGATACAGCGCCAAATTCTTTTTGTATATCGTCTAGAAGCTGGGTGCATACAGAAGCTTCGTCCACATTCAATACTGCGCCTTTACCAGCTTGCGGATTGATCACTTTCAAATAATCGGATATGGCTTCAGCGCCTGACGCTGAAGTTGCGGTGCCTATTACTGTGGCACCACGACGGGCGAGTTCTTGTGCGATTGCGCGGCCTATGCCGCGTGAAGCACCGGTTACCAGCGCAACTTGTTTTTCGAGATTGTTGTTGGCAGGCTGTGTCGTCATTTGAGTGTCTCCAGAGTGGCATCAAGCGACGCCTGATCAAAAACTGCATCTGCCTGCATATCAGCTTGTATACGTTTAGTCAGGCCCGAGAGTACTTTACCCGGCCCGCATTCGATCAAGCGAGTAGCACCAGTTGCGGCGATTTTCTGGACTGTTTCAACCCAGCGCACCGGACTGGCTGCCTGGCGTACCAGTGCGTCCTTGATTAAAGCCGGATCGGTGACGATGGCTACATCGACATTATTGACTAGATTAATTTTCGGCACTGAGAATTCTATGCCTGATAAATAGTCACGCAGACGATCTGATGCGGGCTTGAGCAGCGAGGAATGGAAAGGCGCAGATACAGGCAATGCTAATGCACGCTTTGCACCTTTGGCCTTGGCGATTTCACAGGCACGCTCAACGGCGGCTTTATGGCCTGCAATGACGACCTGCAAAGGTGCATTGAAATTGACTGCTTCAACCACCTGACCCTGCGCCGCTTCCAGGCATGACGCACGGACATCTTCATCCGACAAACCCAATATCGCTGCCATGCCGCCCTGACCAACAGGCACGGCTTCTTGCATCGCCTGCGCACGGAAACGAACTAAAGGCACGGCATCGGCAAATTGCAAAGCGCCAGCAGCAACCAATGCAGAATATTCACCCAGACTATGACCGGCAACAATGGACGGTGTATGACCACCGGCAGCAAGCCAGGCGCGATAAAACGCGACAGCACAGGCAAGCATAACGGGCTGGGTATTGGTAGTGAGGTCGAGATCTTCTTTAGGGCCTTCAGCGATGAGCTTAATTAAATCAAAATGCAACACGTCTGATGCTTCAGTCATGGTTGCTTTGACTGCAGCATTATCTGCAAAGCCATTTAACATGCCTATGGCCTGCGAGCCTTGGCCTGGAAATACGAATGCGAATGAAGTCATGCTATTCAATAAAAAAATTAATCAGATTCTGACGAGTACTGCGCCCCAGGTGAAACCACCACCTACGCCTTCCATCATCACGTTTTGGCCCGGCTTGATGCGACCATCGCGCATCGCGACGTCCAGCGCCAGGGGAATAGATGCAGCCGATGTATTGCCATGCTGGTCAACTGTGACCACCATTTTTTCCAGAGGCAGACCCAATTTTTTTGCGGTGCCATGCATGATACGAATGTTAGCCTGATGCGGCACCAGCCAGTCTATCTGCGATGCGTTCATGCCAGCAGCACTCAAGACTTCGTTGGCAACTTTTTCTAGTACTGATACAGCAAGCTTGAATACTGCTTGTCCGTCCATATAAAGAAAACCAGTGCCATCCAAAATACCGGAATTAACTTTGCCGGGCACACACAAAATATCCGCGTGACGGCCATCCGCGTGCAACTTGGTGGCCAATATACCGGGCTCATCTGAGGCAGCCAGCACGACTGCACCTGCACCGTCTCCAAATAATACGCACGTAGTACGATCATTAAAATCAAGTATGCGTGAAAATACTTCTGCTCCGATAACTAATA
>CAIVDH010000351.1 GCA_903904635.1 uncultured Burkholderiales bacterium
AAAAATGTTTTAATTAATAATACTTTTTCCATCTTGAAAATTTTACTCACTGTATTTTTTAGTGATACAAAAATTTCACCCTCAATGCTGCGTCCTTGCAACCTAAATCGCTATCCGAGTATTTGAAGCACTATTTTCTGAGATAACGCCTATTGCGCTATAGTATGGCGCTAAGATTAATAAATATATTGGAAATGCGATGATGTTTTTCTTTCGTGATCCAGACTCCAAGGGCGCTCGAGAAGATACTAATGCCTGTATTGAAATGGTGCTGGACATGCAAGAGCGCTTGTCAATGTTGCAACTCCACTGGCAAGAGCAGGGGTGTGACAATCCGTTTGTGATTGGCATCGGCATTAATACCGGCTATTACAACGTGGGCAATTTCAGTTCTGACCAACACCTTGCTACAGCCTCATCGGCGGTGAGGTGAATGTGGCGCAACAGCTTGAAGCCAACTGTGTCCCGGGCGGCATTTTGATTAATCATGAAACCTATTCGCAAGTTGATAACCTGGTTGATGTCGAAAAACGTCAACCTGTCGATTTGAAAAGTATTGAGCGACATACAAGAACCTATGCAATCAAGTATCGAAAAGCCGAGGCGGATAAACCACTGCGCTTGAGCAACCCGCAAGGTGCGCACTTCAATTTATTGCCTTTGAGTTTAGGTGTCGATGACCGCCAACTGATCGCCAGCCAACTGCAAGCGCTGACGCAACAAATGGAAGGCCACTGAAATGAGCACTTTTTCGGCCAGTTTTGAAATAGACATTCAGCACCTGCATGATCTGGGGGTCATTGATCCGATGTCCGCCAGAAGTCTTGAGATATTCACTTCAGGAAAACTCAACAGCAATGAGCGTTTGTATTTCAGTTTGTGGAGCAGCAAACTGTTGAGCACAATTGGCTTTGAACCAAAGAAAAAATTGTTTACCCAAGGCGAAGAAGTATCCATGGCATATTTCATCATCTCGGGCCAATTGCTGGCAATACAAGGAGAGCGTATTGAACGGCTAGGCCCAGGTAGTGTGATTTGTCTGGCGGAGGGTTTGGCCGGTTTGCCCAGTGCCAAAACCGTGGTTACTGTCAATCGGGTTCAGGCGCGTATTATTCCTTTGCACAAAATAGACAGCTTCATTCCCCACTTGCCGAAAGCTTTACGCGATACTATTTTCACCAATGTTATGCGCACCCTTGATCTGAAGCAGCCGCCCAATGGGATGGTTATGGACGAATTTACTTCAGTCACTTACCAGGCAGGCGAGCGCATCTTCAGCGCTGGTGATGTGGCTGATCAATTGTTTTTCATACAGCAAGGACAAATTGAATTACTTAATGAAGAAGGAAAAGTATTTACTACCCTGAACACGGGTGAATCATTTGGTGAGCAAGCGTTTTTGAGCGGCGGTATTCGTGGCGCATCGGCGCAGGCATTGGGTAAGGTGATTTGCCTCAAAATCTCCAGCGAACAAGCCAGGGAGATGATGTCTGGAATTACACCTTTATTTGTACCAGTGTTTGAAGCCTTGTTATTGCAATTAAACATGAGCAACGCCTTGCGTGAAGGCACACCCTGATGCAAAAAATAGCATTGCACCATGACTAAATACACCACCGCTCCCATCGATTGGTACGCAATGCTGTGCCAGACCTTGACCAACTTGCGAACTTGCTGGCCGCACAATTGGCCAGGATTGCCGCTGGTGCTTAAGTCATGCACCACACAGCTTTGGCCTACTTCGCACCCGACTACCCCTGACGCAGTAGCTTTACTGAATGCAGCCATGGCCATGGCTGAGCAAATAGAGTCGATAGCGCGAACCTCTGTCTGTGAACCTCACTATCACAACCGTTTGCATACAGCTGATGCGTTGGTAGCGTGTTGTTGGTTGCTTCTAGCCTTGAAAGCTGAAGGGCATAAAGTTAGCGATGACTGGGCTGCTTGCCTGCTGCTGGCCGTGACATCGCACGATGTGTTGCACCCAGGTGGAGCAAATAGTTTTTTGCAGGAATTTGAACAACAATCAGCGCAGTTTTTCAAACGCATGACAACGGACCAAGAAATAGCTGCGCATTGGGTAGAAAGAGTATCGCATTTGATTTTACTTACCGATCCCGTACTGGTACCTGCCAACCACGACAAGGTCATTAATAAGTCATTTGTGTTTGATCTGGATTGGGCGGTGGTGTTAATGAATGAAGCAGACATATTGGCCAGCGCCACTGCAGACTTCGGACCGCAATTAGGTAAAGCACTCGCCAGTGAGTGGAAAATCCGTGAACACCCCATGCACAGTGCGGTGGGTTCGGATGCTGGTCGTTTGCAATTTTTGTCATCGTTACGTTTTTCAACACCAGCCAGTACGGCCTTGGGCATTCATGCGCATGTAGAAAGACAACTCTCTGAATTGCGCCAGCAATCTCATTAATAATTTTCTACGGATAAAAATATACATCCGTGTGTTTACTATTATTTGGGAGCGTAACAGGTTCTATAAAGTTTTGATGTTAAAGGTACGACGATTACCTTGAGCTTAAAAAATCACCAAAAGCAAATTAGTTTAAAACACGCATTGTGTTTGAGAGAACCAACTTTCATTCACTACATGCTATGGTGGGTGTTATGTCTAGCCTTTCTGGTAAATACTAAAAATTTTTTAAATTAATTTATAACGGCAAGCTGTTTTTCTTAGATGTTATTGTACTAATTAAAGACTGCACATCAAAAATATGAGCAATATTAAGCAAGACAGTATTTTAGATGGCGACTTGGGGGCAAAAGAGATTGTCACCGAAGTCCGACGCAATGAGGCCGTTCTTAAAGCGGGGGCATTGCAAAACGCAATTCTCAATAGTGCCAATTTCTCAAGTATCGCCACCGACGAAAAAGGTGTGATTCAAATCTTCAACGTGGGCGCCGAGCGCATGTTGGGCTACACAGCGGTGGAAGTACTCAACAAGATCACGCCGGCAGAGATTTCCGATCCGCAGGAAGTTATTGCCCGCGCTAAAGCGTTAAGCCAAGAACTGGGCACCACAATTGCTCCAGGTTTTGAGGCGCTGGTTTTTAAGGCCTCGCGCGGCATTGAAGATATTTACGAGCTGACCTACATACGCAAAGACGGGAGCCGATTTCCTGCGGTAGTTTCAGTGACTGCACTACGTGACATAAACGACCAGGGCACCATCATCGGTTACCTGTTGATCGGCACTGACAACAGCGCGCGCAAACAGGCGGAAGAAGCTCTGCTTAAAGCGGGCGCGTTACAGAGCGCGATCTTCAATAGTGCCAACTTCTCAAGCATTGCAACCGATGCTAAAGGTGTTATCCAGATTTTTAACGTCGGCGCTGAACGCATGCTGGGTTACTTGGCTGCGGATGTTATGAACAAAATCACGCCAGCTGAAATTTCTGATCCACAAGAGATCATCACCCGGGCCAGCGCCTTGAGCGCTGAATTTAAAACACCAATCACGCCGGGGTTTGAAGCGCTGGTTTTTAAGGCCTCACGTGGCATCGAAGATATTTATGAATTGACCTACATTCGCAAAGATGGCAGTCGATTCCCTGCAGTGGTTTCGGTCACGGCACTGCGGGATGCTGACAAGGTCATTATTGGCTACCTGTTGATTGGCACCGATAACACCGCGCGTAAACAAGTAGAGGCTGAACAGAAAAAGCTTGATCAGCGTTTGCGCGACCAGCAGTTCTACACACGCTCGCTGATTGAATCAAACATCGATGCACTCATGACAACCGATCCGGCTGGCATTATCACCGATGTGAACAAACAGATGGAAGCGCTGACCGGCTGCACTCGCGACGAATTAATTGGTGCGCCTTTTAAAAGTTATTTTACCGACCCTGAACGAGCCGAAGCCGGTATTAAGCTGGTATTGAGCGAAAAGAAAGTCACTAATTACGAGCTCACTGCTTGCGCCCGTGATGGTAAAAAAACTGTCGTTTCATACAACGCAACCACCTTTTACGACCGTGACCGGACTTTGCAAGGTGTGTTTGCAGCCGCGCGTGATGTCACTGAGCGCAAACGCTTTGAGCAAGCGTTACAGGAAACGAATGTTGAAATGGAAAGCGCCAAATCAGCTGCAGAAAAAGCCAACCTCGCGAAATCAGATTTCCTTTCTGGTATGAGTCATGAATTACGTTCGCCACTCAACGCCATCCTCGGTTTTGCACAACTGATGGAATCAGCATCGCCCCAGCCGACGGATTCGCAAAAAGAAAGTATTACGCA
>CAIVDH010000352.1 GCA_903904635.1 uncultured Burkholderiales bacterium
ACACTTGGCACGCCCGGCACACCTGCACTATCCAAAGGAAGTTAATCCATGAACAAGCCGAGCGCCATTGTGATCGGCTCCGGATTTGGCGGCCTCGCTGCCGCCATACGCCTTTCCTGCAAAGGCTATCAGGTACAAGTACTGGAAAAGCTCGATGCTCCCGGTGGGCGTGCCAGCGTACATAAGCAAGACGGCTTCACCTTTGATGCCGGCCCCACCATTATCACCGCGCCATATCTGCTGGAAGAATTGTGGACGCTGTGCGGCCGCAACTTTAGCGACGACATCACCTTAAAAGCGATGGAGCCTTTTTATCGCATACGCTTTGATGATGGCAGCTGGTTTGATTACAGCGGCGATGACAAAACCATGCGCGCTGAAATCGCCCGTTTTGCTGCGGATGATTTACCCGGCTACGATCGCTTTATGGTGGAAGCCAATCTGTCGCACAAACTCGGCTTTGAAGATTTAGGTGGCGTTACCTTTGACACGATTTGGGATTTGCTAGCAGCCGTGCCTAACATGGTGCGCATGCGCGCCTGGCGTAGTATTTATGCGCTGGTAGCAAAGCATATTAAAAATCCCAAGCTGCGCATGGTGTTCAGTTTTCATCCGCTGCTGATCGGTGGCAATCCATTTTCTGTTACCTCGGTCTACAGTTTGATCAACACACTGGAGCGACGCTTCGGTGTGCACTGGGCCATGGGAGGCACGGGCGAGCTAATCAAGGGACTCGTCAAGCTACTGGAAGAACGTGGCGATACCGTGCGCTGCAATGCACCTGTGACCCGCATCCTGATAGAAAACGGACGTGCAGCGGGTGTGGAATTACAAAACGGTGAAGCCCTGCGCGCTGACATCGTGGTGTCAAATGCAGACACCGCATGGACGTATAAAAATCTGGTTGATAAAAAATATCGCAAGCATTGGACTGATCGCAAAATCGCCAATGGCAAATACTCGATGAGTTTATTTGTCTGGTACTTCGGCACCAAAAAACAATATGCCGATGTGCCGCATCACATGATCATGCTGGGTCCGCGCTATCGTGAACTGCTGGCCGATATTTTCAAGCGCCACAAACTGGCAGATGATTTTAGTTTGTATCTGCATAGACCCAGCGCCAGTGATCCTTCTGTTGCGCCGGCAGGTTGCGATGCGTTTTATGTGCTGGCACCGGTTCCGCATTTGGGCAGCGGCACCGACTGGAGCAAACAGGCAGAACCATTTCGGCAGTCGATACAAGAGCTGCTGGAAAAAACCGTCATGCCCGGCCTGGGTGCAGAAATAATTTCGCAAAAGCTCATGACGCCACAAGATTTCCACGACAAGCTCTGGTCTTATCAGGGCGCCGCATTCGGACTTGAACCTTTGCTGCTGCAAAGCGCCTGGTTTCGTCCACATAATCGCAGTGAAGATGTGCCAGGCTTGTACATGGTCGGCGCTGGTACCCATCCGGGCGCAGGCGTGCCGGGTGTATTGATGTCTGCCAAGACGCTAGAGAAAGTGATACCCAATGTCTCACACCATTCCTGAACAATGCCCGCTCGATATGGTCGCCTGCGAAGAGTTAATGCGCGGCGGCTCCAAATCTTTTTTTGCGGCGAGCAGCTTGCTGCCACAGCGCATACGCACTGCCGCCATTGCGCTGTATGCGTTTTGTCGCGTGGCTGATGATGCAATTGATCTGCATGGCGATGATCCGCAGGCGATGCAAAATTTGCTTGATCGACTAGAAAATGTGTATGCCGGCCGACCCGACAACATCATTGAAGACCGAGCGCTGGCGATGGTGGTACGCGCACATAAATTGCCGCGCGAATTACCTGATGCACTGCTTGAAGGCTTTGCGTGGGATGCCGCTGGCCGTGGCTATGAAACGATAGAAGAGCTGCATGATTACTGCGCACGCGTAGCCGGTAGCGTAGGCGCGATGATGGCTCTGATCATGGGTGTGAAAGATGCGCAAGTAATGGCACGCGCCTGCGAGTTGGGTAATGCCATGCAGCTGACTAATATTGCACGCGATGTCGGTGAAGACGCACGCAATGGCAGGCTTTATCTGCCGCGCGCATGGATGCGTGAAGCAGGCATTAATCCGGATGCATGGCTGGCCAATCCTGTTTTTACGCCCGCGCTTGCCAGCGTCATTGGCAGAGTATTGTTAGAAGCTGATCGCCTCTACAAACAAGCCAGCACAGGCGTAGCTGCGTTACCGCGCGACTGCCGCAGTGCGATACTGGCAGCATCCATGATCTATGCCGAGATCGGACAAGTGGTGGCAAAAAATTGCATGAATTCTATTGATGAGCGTGCCGTTGTCAGCAAAGCGCGTAAGCTCACGCTGCTTTGTCTGGCCAAGACGCGTGCGCAATTACCAGGGCGCTGCGACTTGGAGACACCACCACTGCCAGCGATACAATTTTTACTTAATGCCTGCAACAACACGCCTCTGCGTGCAAACAATACTGCCGTACCGGCTGATCGCAATTTTGATGAGCGCGTGGAATGGATGATAGATTTATTTGAGCGATTGTCTGTGCCAAGAAAAAGAATTTAATCAAGCACACAGATAAAACATATACACACAATCCGCATAACACGCGCGTAAATGTTTTTACGCAGGCAGTACATGTCGGTGATGCGAAATAATAATTGCCTTTGCCTAACGATGATCGAACAAATATGCCGATCATAGAACGCCGATAAGAACCTATGCCGTTAGGTCGAAGGCAAGGAACAATGCTTCACCATCTGGCACTCATGATTCCCTTTTTACGGAGAATCATATGGACGCTTCCTCAAATAAAACCGCATTTTTAAATTATCTTTCAGCGATTGCGCTGGAAAATTCTTATGCCTCCGATGTAGACATCGCCAACGCTAAAGTGCCGCGAATCTCAGCTAATCCACGCAACAGCGCTGACAATAATTTCAGATTAGGCCATCCACTTATGGCCGAACATGTTAATTTTCACAACGCCATCCCCGCAGAAGATGAATTATCGTCGGATGAGACTATCGCGAAAGGTAATACTTCAGATTTTAATAATCCTCCAGCAGTAAGCACTTTACCTTCGAGGCAGGCATCGGAGATTACCTATTGCATCATCCCCCCTGAAGACGCATTGTCTTCCGATGAGGCTATTGCCACCGCCACCATTTCAAATTCCAATAATGCTCAGACACTGAGCGCCACACCTCCAAGACTAACTAACCGCTCCTCTGCACCGATAGCTACGACAACATCGGCGATGACGTCCAACATAGAAAATGACCTGATTTTTTCTTCTATCAGCAAGAATCAGCAACGCTTCGAAAAGCTAATTTTCATAAACGCTGCAGATTATGCAAACTTTTCAAAAACTGATGTGCCGCTTATCGCCAATACAATTAACTGGCATTTACAATTTTCAGCACAACATACGCCGGGTTTAGATATCGCCATAGATAAGCGACTAATTAAACGCTTATTGGATTTAGGTGCGCGTGTAAATACATCAGATGAGAAAGAACAGCGCAACTCTGCGCTCTGGATGGCGCTACAACAAACTGATATAGAAGTCGTCAAGCTACTACTGGAATATGGCTGCGATCCGAATTCATCTTGCGCATTAACGACAGCCGCGCAAAAAGGTGCGCTTGAACAATTGCAATTACTGCTGCAGTATGGCGCCAATCCGAATAAGCCTCAGGCCGGCAAGTATGCTTTAAATGAAGCATGTTTGCGTGGCGATACGGCAATGGCAAAGCTGCTACTAAAAAATCATGCGAAAGTTCATGAAAGCCGTGCAGAAATGACGGCGCTTATGAGTGCATGTATTTCGGGAAATGTTGAGTTGTGTGTTTTATTGATTCAATCAGGCGCAAGAAACCATATCCCTACACCCGATCAACTCGCTAACTTTGCACTACACATGACCGAGAGTCATGCTGATATTGAAATTTACGAATTAATGATTAGTTTAGCGAAGGCAGTAGAAACTGATGATGTCGCCGAGGCCGAAAATAATTTTTCAAATTTATTGGCAATTGCAGGCACGCTCTTTTCGGACACCCAAGATCAAAACGCGCAACTGACTTTTACTGATCAAGAATTACTGAATCAATTCAGTAATCATTATCGCTTAAGCAAAATGTGTTTTTCCCATCTGGCTGCAGGCGCCAGCCAACTTCAAAAAATACACGGCTCTTTGCAAGAGAAGTTTTTGAACGACACTCTTGATATCAATATGGCCAATCTTTTTGCGGCAGCTAAAAGCAGGCGCGACGGAGATCATTTAAGTTAACTACGGCAGCAAGGCGGGCTGACATTCCATCCTTGCAGACCGCCATAAATTTGAGCCACGATTTGCTATCCAAACCTTGGCATGCGCCACTTCAACATCCATTGCACTATTGGCGAAGTCAGGCGCGGCACATTAAGCGTCTCGTGCATGCTGATCACATCTTCACCAAACAATCTGGTCTTCAATATAGATCGTTCATAAAACGGTGTGTCTTCCAGCATACTCATCACCTCGACACGCTTGTCACCTTCGCTGCGCATGCGCCTTGGTATACGCCAGGCTGTCAGGGGCAATATCTGTCTGCTCGGTGGCGTGAATGTTGTATGCGTGCCATCGGGTTTGAAACGCAGACCGAGCAAACGATCTTTACCTTGCTTTTGCTGTACATCGTAAATGATGGCGGTGCTACCGTCAGAGAGCGTGGCACGCGACCAGTCCCATTCACGAAAAGGGCGATCTATAGGCTCGGCACCTTCATTCGAATCCAAATAGGCATGGCCTTTCCATTTCAGCGATGGATTGTTCAGCTCAACTTCCACCCGCGCACAGGGCGCAAGCGGCCCCCAGTGATGCAAACCGCCATCGTCTAACGCTGTGCTATAGGTCGACAGCGCACGCGGATGCACGCGCACGATGCCGCGCACCGGAAATGGCAAAGGGGCACCGCGTTCATTAATATGAATTTCCAGCGCACTGCCGTTCCAATGCAAACTGCTGGGGCCAATTTCAAAATGCGTCGCATCACGCTCTATACTTTGATGCCCGCGCTCAGTCATGGTCCAGTGTTTGCCACTGCGGCTATACAGCGCCACATTGATTGCGCAATGATTGTTTGCACTAGCTTTGCCGCGTTTAATCGCCTTTGCGTAGTAAGGTGAAAAAACACTGCCGACAAAAGCAATGATGGTCAGGCCATACTGACCATCGTCGCTTATGGCGTCGATGTACCACCAGAGATAAGCACCCGGCGCGACTTGCTGGTCGAATCTAGGTGCGCCCATAGCGTCGCGGCCGCGAGTTGCCCGGACATGGCTGCCATCGGCACCCCCGGCCCCGGATGTACGCTCCCCCCCGCCAGATACAGGCCCGGTATCTTCGTCTTCGCGCCGCTGCGCGCAAATGCCGACATCCAGCCATGGGTTGCCATGCCGTATAGCGCGCCCCCGCTGCCCGGGAAAAGCTGATGGAATTGTGCTGGTGTGGTGCGCTGCGTATTCTGGTGAGTGCGCTGTATGCTCAGGCCATAACGCTCCAGAGTTAAAAAACTGTTTTGTTCGCATGCTGCTATCTCCGAATCAGTAAGCGGTTTGCCCATGCCTTCTGCGGGCGCATTGACCAGACAGAGCAAACGGTCTGCCGATGGCACTGTTACTTCGTCGCTCGCATCGCCGCCACGATCTTGTGCGCACACATAGATGGTGGGGTTGCGCGGTAAACGCGCGCGAGAAAATATGTCGGAAAATTCACTCGCATAATCCGACTGAAAAAACACATTGTGTCTGTCTAGTGCAAAGCCGCTGGTGGGTGCATGAATCGACCAGGTAAGTGCCGATAATGAACGCCGCGATGGCCGTATTGCTGATGCTGATTTTTTTACCGCATCGCCCAGCAGGCCCTGCCCCAGTGCTGAGACATCACCGTTAAACACTACACTTTCTGCAGCCAGCGTTTCACCATTTTCCAGTCGCACACCCGATACTTTTCCGGCAGCCGTTACGATGCGCTCACAGCGTGTTGCATAACGGATTGTCACACCTTTGCGTATCGCCAGATTTGCCAGCGACTGCGCCAGTGCATGCATACCACCTTGTACTGACCACACACCATCCAACTCAACCTGCGTAATCAGCATCAGCGTGGCCGGTGCTTGCCAGGGTGACGAGCCGCAGTAGGTTGCGTAACGCGCGAACAACTGACGCATGCGCGGATTATGAAAATGTTCGCCCAATGTATTCCACAGACTGCTCATCGGACCAAGCGCAGCCAAGACAGATAATCCACGCAGACCCAGATCGCCAGCCATACTGGCGAGAGTCGGTGATTGCGAACGTATGAATGGCCCTTCTAGCGTGTTGTAGAGTTCGCGCGCCTGCTTGCAAAATTGTACGAAGCGTGCGGCTTCTGCTGGTCCGGCAAAGCGCGCGATCGCATCGCGAGAGCGCGCCGGATTGGCAAATAAATCCATACGCTCGTCCGGTCCCCACGCATGACGTGCCAGCACCGGTAATGCTGTCAGGTTTAATTCTTCTTCCAGCCGCGCGCCGGCGTTTGCATAAATTTGTTCAAACACCCAGCGCATGGTGAATACCGTAGGCCCACTGTCTATGGGTGCGCCATCAACGATTAGCTGACGCATTTTGCCGCCGGGTGCATCAGCCGCTTCTATGAGTGTGACGGATAAATTTTTTTGCGCCAGTTGTAATGCGGCGACTAAGCCACCAATGCCGGCACCGATAACCACAACACGATGCTCTGTTGAATGATGCGCTTGGGTCTGACCTGGCAACCCATCAGCCAAAGCTGCGCCCCTGCCAGCTGCCTGTTAATTCAACCGGCACAAAACGCACGAACATGGATTCAGAAAAAAACCGGTGTTCATGCGCCGCATTGATTGCATCCATGTGCGCGCCAGTGCGTGCATAGGCATTCATGGCTGCGGTGTCTTGCCACAGACTGAAGGTGGCCTGCCGCAATAGCGGCGCTTCACCCAGGCCGACTGCCAGCTTGCATCCGGGTGCCTGATGCAGACTATCTTGCGTTGCGGGTGCACGCCGCCAAAATGCAGTGGCAGCAGCAGGTCGGATGGAGGCGCGTGTGAGTGTGGCGATGGGGCCTTTTTCAGGCATGGTCACATCGGCTTCGAGTGCCACACCATCCCAGGAACCACGCGCGGATCCTACTCGCAGCATGGCGGTAAATAGCTCTGAAGAACGTTCGCGATATTGGGTTGCCAGTGCAGAGTTGTTGATGAATTCGCGCGCGCTGTCTTCATTGTCGAAGATGCAGAACATGCCCTGATGCGATGGGCTGGGCACCAGACCAAAGCCGCCGTTCTGCCCGCTACCCATGACTTTTGAAAATTGCAGTCCCGGCACCAAACCAGTGGTCCAGCGTCCGAATGCGATGCGGTTCCAGCCCCAGGTCCAGTAGGCCGGTTTAATTTTTGCGAGCAATAACAGCACTACACCGCTAACACTGACGGTCGGCTCGGCAGTGCCGGATTCATGCCCGGCCGCATGCGACCGGGCTTGGTGTGCGTCAGGCATGATTCGACCCAACGCCTGCCATCATGGCGTTGCCGCCAGCTCCGGATGATCTTTCACCATCGAGTAGCCATACAAAGGTTTGAAGGCACCCTGATGACAGGTGGCGCAGCTGACTTTCGCTACATCGCCGCTGGCACCTTTGCGATTATCCGGAAAGATTTCAGTCAAAGGCGTCATGTAGTTATTGTTGAGATCACGTGCCATGCGTATGCCGTAATAAGCCGTCACGCGTTGTGGCGGACTATTTTCCCAGCTGGAGAATGAGCGCGTGTTGTGGCAATAGGTGCAGTTCACGCCGAGTGAAGTCGACATATGCGTCATCAACCCATAAGTCCATTCTGCCTGCTTTATTGACTGGCGATTACCTGATGGCAGTGCCGCGGTGCCATTGACGCGTATCGGTTTATCTTCCAGCAGATAAGGCGTTAACGGATCAGTAGGCAAGGAAGATAAATTCACCAATGCGCCCGGTGTGTTTTGACCAGCCAGATCGCCGATGAAATCAGCACCCTTATTTTGCGCAGGTGGCGTAAACCAGACTTGTGTTGGCACCGGATTGCCGCGATGGCAGGTGTAGCAAGTCACGCCTGTTTCGGCTACGTGCTGTTTGTAGTCGCTGTTGATGCTACGTGTCATTTGTATCATCTTGCGCGCGACCACTTTGGTGTACTTGGTGTCTTCGGCGAAGTTGGCAGGATTATGGCAATACACACAGCCTTCTTGCGGCGATACCCAGTTCGTCATCGCAGTCATCAGGCGCACAAATTCGCCGCCTGATAAATCACCCAGCACTTGCACATTTTTATACAAGTCTTTTGCCTTGGGACCATCTGGCGATGCCGCAGGCAATGCAGCCGGTGCAGTGTTTAATGCATCTTTGGTTTCCAGTATGCGCGGGTTATAAACCTGCACCATGCCAGTTCCGCGATAGCCATGCTGAACCGAGTCCATAGGGAAGCGTTCGCAACCGGCCAGCAGCAACACCACGAGCAGCAGTGTTGAAGCGATTTGTATTGATCTCATATTCATGGCTTGGCTCCCTGCAGGGTGGCCGGATCAATCACAGGATCAAATACCGGCGGATAAGGTGGCGCCACGCCATGCTTGATGGCCCACAGATACCAGTTGTCTACTACTGTACCTGTCAGCAGTATGCCTATGCCACCCACTAATGGGCACAACACAGCAAACCACCAGGCCCAGCGATGTATGGATTCCATGGTGGCGTTAAAGCCCATGGTCCAGCGCCAGAATAAAGCTGCACGTTCAGACGCGGTACCGCGATCGACGATTTGTTCAATTTCACGCTCACCGCCGTAACGGCCAACTGCCAAAATCGTCGCGCCGTGCATTGCAAACAGCAGCGCAGAGCCATACAGGAAGGCAATCGAAAGCGCATGGAAGGGGTTATAAAACAGATTGCCGTAGCGCAGAGAAAATGCAGCCGTCCAATCCAGATGCGGGAAGATACCGAAGGGTACGGATTCACCCCAGGTGCCCATTAACACCGGACGGATTAAACCCAATACCAGAAACAGCCAGATCGCTGCAGCAAACGCCCATGCAACATGGGTGCCCATGCCGAGCTGACGTGCGCGACGATAAACACGCGCCCACCAGAACAACATGGAGGCAGTTAAAAACAATCCGGCTATTTGCCACCAGCCACCTTGATTTAAGGGTGCCAGTCCCAGACCATTGCCGGGTGCAGGTGGCTCTAAAGCCAGCCAGAACAGCTGACGCACAAACTGTATCGGATCCCAGTTGACAGACGCCAGCATGTTCATGCCGATGATGTTGAAGGCAAGCGTGCCGAGTATGAGCGAGATCAGCCCTAAGCCGCCCAGATAAACCGGCCCGATCTGCGCATTGCCGAGTCGTCCCAGCAAATGCACGATCATGGGTTTTTCACCTATACGCTCTTCATTACCGGGCGGCAGCGGCACACCATGATGTATGGGTCCGGTGACTTGTACAGTCGTAAACAGATTTTGATAATCAGCCATCTTGGTCTCCAGTTTGGCCTAATGTCAGTGCCAGATCGGCATGTTGAGCCACCAGCCCCACCACTCGGGCCAGCCGCGGCTCCAGAACGGGCCGGAAATTACGATACACAGCGCAGAAAACAGCACCGCTGCCAGCGCTAAAAACAAGCCCAGTCTGTGTATGCCTAGCGTGCCGACTGAATAGCCGATGATGTCGCGGAAAAATGTATCTTCATGCTCAGGTGTTCTGACTGTGTGGCCAGGCGCCGGATTGGTGGAAGATAAAATCAGACCACCGTGCATGGACAAGGCCAGCGTTGTGGTGAAGAAGAAGCTCACCGCAATCATGTGCGCCGGGTTGTAATGGAAATGCAGATATTGATAGCCGACGTTAGATACCCAATCGAGATGACTGAATATGCCGTAGGGGAAACCATGTCCCCACGCGCCCATTAATATCGGCCGTATCACTACCAGCGTGACATACGCCAGTATCGCCACCGAAAACGCAAACGGTACGTGATAACCCATGCCGAGCTTGCGGCAGATTTCCACTTCGCGCATTGCCCATGAGCCGAATGCACCGATGGCGCATATGGTGATGAGTTGCCACAGCCCGCCTTCCATTAAAGGCGCGGCGCGCAAGCCGTAAGATAAATCAGGTGGCGCGATGCTGATCTGCCATAAATTCCAGGTCGGCCCTTGCGAGGCGCTCCATAGAATCAGCGCCGTTCCGAGGAAGGCGAAGAAGATCGTGGTGATACCAAAGAAGCCCACGTAGAACGGTCCCATCCAGAAATCGAACAGGTCACCACCTAACAGTGTGCCGCCTCGTACGCGGTATTTTTTTTCAAAACTCAGCATGGCCATAATCGAGCCCCCCTGCGAGGATCGCGCTGTGCGCGTCCTTCAAATATTCTGTAAAGGGCAGACATGTATTTATGCAATACACCCCTGCCCACCACCGGAAAGTGGATTACTTCGGCATCGCGGCGTTTTGCGCAGTAGCTGCGCCTTTGACACCGTCCAACCAGTTGAATTTGTTTGTGCTTAACAAGATGAGATGAATCATCGCTGCTAAGGCAAACAAGAAAATCCCCTGAACCACCATGGCTCGTAGAGGATCGTAAAGGCGCCATATTCTCCACATGGTTCCTGCTCCCTAAGATGTTTGTGACATGATCGAATAAACCGCAGCCTGCACACCGCCGAACACGGATTTGCAGCTCTCAGCACCAGGCAGCCAGGTTCGCCACGGCATACCAGTCAGTGTTCCGACTAGCGCTATGGTGAGGATCAGGACAAAGCCCAAAGAGAAGACGAGCCAAAAAGATACGGATGCATCTTTAAATTGCTTGTCTGTGTATTGTGGTGTGTGGGTCATAACAGTTTTTCCTTTCGCTTATTGGCTAACCGAGATCAGGTGATCCAGGGACGCCATGCCCATACCAGGACGTGCGCGATTACGGCAACTACCGTAAAGCCCACCATGCCTTGTATGTAATACGCATGGAATTCCTGCGCCTCTTCGTCAGTCAGGCCGGAGATGCTCTTCCTATCAGCCATGAGAACGCTCCTTCAAATTGGCCTTACGGCCCGTGCGCAACGCCCGCGCAACCGAGGCAGCCGCAGCATGACGCCACGACATCTGGTGGGACGGGCGAATTACCGCCAGTCGTCCTGTTTGTTTGGCCTGCAAGTCGCTGATATAAATCATCTCGCTCATGCCGGCTCACCCTGACGCATCGCTTCACGCGCCATTGCTACTCGTTCTGCTGAAACCCGCTCTTCACCGGCTTTGCGTGCATCGCGCTCGGCGCGGTCACGCAATCGCTTGGCTGCTGAAATCTGTACCAACACCGGTTCGGTGCTAACCAGTTCATTGAGCAGATCATTGGCCTCGTCATCCCATTCGCTATGTGTTCTTTCACCACGCGCTAATGTCGGATCGACTTTGTCCATGTCGCTGCCCAGCGGCAGAATATGAAACAGCGCATCAAACAGCGAATTACAAAATTCTTGTATCAAATACGTTGCGCCCGCATAGCCCATGAAAGGCGTGCCGGTATGACGGCGAATAATCGCGCCGGGAAATGACGCCGGAATAAATGTTGTGCGCATCGGTGAACTGCTGCCGCCTTCGGCCAGATACATGCGCTCGTTATAGCTGCCGTACATCACCAGCGGCGGCGTCTCATGCACCATTTTTCTGATGGCTTCGTTATCGGTTTTTTCGCCAGGCTTGCGTGAGACAGCAAAATTACAAGGCAGCCCCATTTCTGTTTCAAAGAAATTTTTCAAGCCGCGCGCATAGGTTTCATTTGCCACAACGGCGAATGAAGCAGTGCCAAAAAAATCTTGTGTCACTGAGCGCCACAGATCCCAGATCGGTTTGATGGTCGTGTGTTTTTCGCGCTCGATAAAAGGCTCGGGATCCAGATGCAATAATTCACCGAGCTTGCGTAAAAATTTTGTCGTGCTGTGCAGGCCTATCGGTGCCTGCAAATAAGGTCGGTCTAGTGCTTCGCATAACATGCGGCCAAATTCGCGATACATGCAAATATTGACATCGGCTTCAACCAATCGCGACACATCCGCCAGATGGCTACCCAGTGGGAAAACCATGTTGACTTCAGCGCCTATACCTTGCACCAGTCTGCGTATCTCGGCTAAATCGCTAGGCATGTTGAAGGTGCCGTAGCTGGGGCCAATGATATTGACGCGCGGTTTTTCGTCAGCAGGACGTTCGGCAAATGGTTTACGTGCCGGCACATTTTTCATGCCGTATTCAGACCATAACCAGAACATTGCACGGT
>CAIVDH010000353.1 GCA_903904635.1 uncultured Burkholderiales bacterium
ATCGCCTTCGCCTATGTTGGTAACCACCGCAACGGCACAGCGATCGAAGCCCAGGCCCTCACGCAAAACGCCGCCCCTCGCTGTCTCCAACACCGCAGCTTGAACATGCGGATGCCCCAGTACATTGCGTGCACTTTTGGGTCCGCTGCAGTCACCGCTATCAGTCTGCCTGCCGCCTACGAACACACCGTCGGTGTTGGTCATGCCTACACACAGACCTGTGCTGGCAATTACGTGGGCAATCAAACGTGTGGTTGTGGTTTTGCCATTGACGCCGGATACGGCCACAACCGGAATCCGACCATCGTCACCAGCCGGATATAGCTCTGACATGACCGGGCCGCCTATGTTGCGTCCTTTGCCGTAAGAGGGATTGAGATGCATGCGCAGACCCGGTGCGGCATTGACTTCAACGATGCCACCGCTTTGTTCTTCAAGCGGCCTTTGCATGCTTTCGCATACGACATCAACACCACAGACATGCAGACCGATCATGCGTGCTGCATCAATGACGCGGGTTGCGATTTCTGGATGTACTTCGTCGGTTACATCCGTGGCGGTGCCACCGGTGCTCAAATTTGCATTGTTACGTAACAAAACCCGGCGACCTTTTTCTGGGACAGAATCGGGTTTTAATTCTTGTAATGCGAGGCAGCCGTTTGCGATGTCATCAAGACGAATTTTGGTCAGAGACGTGGCATGACCCTCACCGCGGCGCGGATCCGAATTTACCACTTCAACTAATTGCCTGACAGTTTTGATCCCGTCGCCTGTGACGAAAGGCGGATCGCGGCGTGCTGCCGCAACTAAATGCTGGCCTACTACCAGCAAGCGGAAATCACTGCCGGGTAAAAATTTTTCAACCAGTACATTGCCTTGTCCTTTTGCGACTCTGTAGGCTTTTTCGATTTGTTCGCGGGATGTGATGTTTACCGTCACGCCACGACCCTGACTGCCACTCTGCGGCTTGACGACCACTGGCAGGCCTATACGCTGCGCCACCATCCACGCTTCTTCTACCGATGCTGCCGGATAGCCCAAAGGTACAGGTACGCCAGCGGCGTGGAGCAGATGTTTGGTTAAGTCTTTGTCTTGTGCGATGGATTCAGCAACTGCACTGGTTGCATCGACTTCTGCCGCCTGTATACGGCGCTGACGACAGCCCCAGCCAAACTGCACCAGACTGCCGGATGTCAGTCTGCGAAAGGGTATGCCGCGCTCTACTGCTGCAGCCACGATGGCACCGGTGCTGGGCCCCAGTCTTAAGTCTTCATCCATTTCACGCAGAGTAGAAATCATCTCTTGCGCATCTGGTTCAGTTGAGGTGGGCAGACTATTGCTAGGAATTTGCCAGGCACTTTCAACTAAGGTGTGCGCCATAGATAGTGCAAGTAGGCCAACTTCCTCTTCGCTATATTCCACGACAACCAGATAAACGCCAGTATCAGCTGTACTGCTTGTGCAGCTAAAACTGACTGGGCAACCTGATTGGGCCTGTAGCGCAAGCAAGGTCGTTTCAAGTGCATGAGCCAGTGTCAGCGGGCCATGATGAGCTGCTGCGCGCAGATCAGAAATACCCGGGCATAATCCGCGCAATCTTTCTTCGAATCCGGCTACGGATTCAACTGCACATTCTTGTTGATCGCAACGTACTTCAACCTCTAGTGAGGTATGACGACTCCAGAGGTTGGGGCCACGCAGGGCACGGGTTCTAATCAGTTCCATGATCTCGCTTTATAGGGCGGTAAAAATATGCAGGTTTGTTTTTATAGGTTCAGGGATAGCAATAAACATAAAGCTAAGCAGGAACGCGCAGTTTGCGCGACTGTGCTGGCTCAAAAGTCGCAATACCTGTGGCGATCATTTCTGTATCCAGTCCCATTGCCCAGGTTGCAGCGACCACAGCTAACAGTACCGGGGGATGCAGTTCGCGCGCAGCAGTGCGCAAGTCTTTTTTGATGTCAAGTATGGCGTTGGACTGGTTGCCATGTGCCTGCATGATTTTGCTGCCGTCCATGAATACTGCGCGTCCGCCAGCTTCACGATGGGCGACAATTGCAGCATGCTTACCGTCTTCCGCATACAGCAACACTTCACCATCGCATAGATCGGCCATCTCCAGAACCAGTTCATCGGTTGCGTTGAGTATGGCAGCGCCATGATCAAGCACCACATCGACTTGCGTACGATTGATTTTGAATCTTTGCTTGGGCTCAGTCATCAGGTGTTCTTCTAACGCAGGCTGTCCATCGCAATCAGTCACGATGCCGATACTGCAGCGGTCATAGGATAATCCTTCAGTGAGCAGCGAGAATGGGTCATTTTCAAATACTGCCGCTTCTACATTGCGGTTGATAAGCAAACGCTGGCCAGATTCCCAATTACTGGCTTCATGACTTTCCAGATGACGTGATCCGACGAACAAGCCATCGCGACATGACAGACCAGCCTGTAGTCCGGATAGTTGTATCAGCCAGGCCATTAATTGTGCGATTTGTGTGGTGTCGCGGGTGCCGGTGATACCCACTATTGGAATTCGACCGTTTTCTTCCTCAGGAAACAGGTGCCCCACAATCGCATCGCCTACAGGCTGCGGTAGTCCCTCTGCAGGATTGAGATGCATCAGTAGACTAGGGCCGGCATTGACTTCTACAATCGCGCCACCTTGTGAATGCAGCGGTTGTGAGATGTCTTTGCAGACCAAGTCAATGCCAGCTATGTCCAGACCAATTGCGCGCGCTGCCAGCGTGCAGGCATGCGCCACTTCTGGATGAATTTGTGCAGTGCATTCTATGGCGTGATTGCCGTTGGCAGAAATCAGTATGCGCTGGCCTGCCTCAGGCACTGAAGTAATAGTCAGCGCCTGACGCTGAAGGTTGGCGAGTAGCACAGGATTTTGTTGCAGATGAACGGTTTCCAGTGGGTGCTTATCAGTGACGCCACGTCTGGGGTCGCTGTTGATCTGCGCATCCACCAGCGCTTGCATTGCGCTGATACCGTCAGCCGTTACCCAGGCACTGACACCACGCGAGGCCGCCACGACCTGACCGCCCACCACCAAGACACGATGTTCATCACCTTCGATATATCGTTCGACGATGACTTCGTCACTTTCTGCGTGCGCAATATGCCAGGCAGATTCTATTTCTGGTTGTGAGCTCAGATTTAGCGTGACACCTCGGCCACGATTCCCATCGAGTGGTTTGACGACGACCGGCATACCCAGGTATTGCGCCGCTTCCCATGCGGCTGCCGGCGTGGCAGCAATTTCGCCATCAGGTACGGGCAGTCCACAGCTCAACAGCAAGGATTTGGTCATGGCCTTATCACTGGCGATGCCTTCAGCTATGGCGCTGGTACGATCCGTCTCGGCAGTCCAGATGCGGTTTTGGTGTGCGCCATAGCCCAGCTGTACCAGATTGCCTTTGTTTAGCCTGATATGGGGTATTTTGCGTTTGGCTGCGCTGGCTACAATGTGAGCAGTACTGGGGCCGAGGTAGCATTCATCGATTTCAAAGCGGACTTTGCTGACCGCATTATCGAGATCAAATGCGCGCTGGTTGAGTACCGCATGCAGCAGACCCATACCGGCCTGCAGCGCAACTCTGCCTACCGTTTCATCAGGTACCTTGAACACCATGCGATAAACGCCTGGTGCCCCGGTTTCGCGGGTCTGGCCAAAGCCTGCTTCCATACCAGCGAGTTCAATAATCTCGATAATTATGTGTTCCAGCACATGTCCCATCCAGGTGCCGGTGCGCAGACGCTCTAGAAAGCCGTCGGGGACTCCCAGTCCGCAATAATGCGCGCCAACCTCAGGCAGCACAGCCAGCAAGCGATCAACAAAGCCGGGCAGCTTGTTACTGGGCCATTCTTCCAGCACACCGAGGTCAAGCCAGACTTCCAGCACTTCGCGGTAAGTCCACATATTTGGACCGCGCAGATAGGTGGTGCGCAGAATATTGAGCTCCAGCGGGCCGCTGGGCAGGGTAGGGGCAGAAGGTGTAAGGATCATCGTTCAGTTAAACAAATAAGGCAGGTTTAAGTCACAATTGGACGGCCGGGCCAGAATGAGTGAAAATCCGGCCTAGCCATGATTTTGGTATCAGACTAGAGTTTGCTC
>CAIVDH010000354.1 GCA_903904635.1 uncultured Burkholderiales bacterium
TATCCATTATGCATTTATTAAAAAACATAAAAAATATTTTTTTATTAATAATATTCAGCATAAGCTTAAGCGGATGCGTTAGTTACTTCCGTCATCCGAATTTCGAATTTAATTCGCCGGCTGATTTTTCAAATTTTGATGCAGATAATAAATCCTGCCAACAATCTTCTGGCTCTGAGTACTGTTTTGAAACTAAAGATAAACCGATGACCATCTGCGTATCTGACGGCAAAGGCAGTCACAATTGCCATGAGCAAGCTCAAAGGAAATGCATAGTTGAGACCATAGAGCAATGCCGGTACCGCCATGGCTGGCGGCGCGCAGATGCTAAGGGCAATTATCTGGAATAAGCCCCTCTAACTTACAGGCAGATAAGATTCAATCTCAGTAATATTTTCATGATGGATACAGAGGTGGCTTGCTGAGATCCATAAAAGGATTCGATACGCCTCAAGCGCTTAACTGCTATTTTGAATGTAAAACTTACTCGACTAAAAAAATTTAATACGCTAAAAAATTTTTGTTAATTAAACACATGTCTATTAAAAATTTAACCCAAATAAGAAAACCGATTTTTTACGATCCCACAGAACATCGCATAAAAAGTTTTGTTACCCGCGCCGGCCGGCTTTCTGATGCACAGGCCAGAGCCATCGATACATTAGGTCCGCAGTTCTGCCTGCCTTTTAGTAAATCAATAATAAATTTTGATGACGTCTTTGCTCGATCCGCGCCTACCATTTTAGAAATTGGTACTGGCATGGGTGAAACAACTGCACATATCGCGCAGCAGATACCAGATAAAAATTTCATAGGCGTTGAAGTTCATACGCCCGGCATAGGTAGTTTGCTGAAATTAACCGATGAAAAACAACTAACTAATTTGCGCCTGATACAACACGATGCATTTGAAGTTGTTACGCACATGATTCCACCGAACTCACTAGGCGGCGTGCATGTTTTTTTCCCTGATCCATGGCACAAGGCACGCCATAACAAGAGACGGTTAATTCAGACACCCTTTGTCCAATTACTCGTCTCGCGTATGGCTGCGGGAAGCATCCTGCATTGCGCAACAGACTGGCAAGACTATGCAGAGCAAATGCTGGCTGTGTTGACTGCTGAAACTGCGTTGGTTAACACGGCAGTTGATTATGCTGAAAAACCAGCTTATAGACCGCTGACAAAATTTGAAAACCGTGGCTTGAAATTGGGCCATGGTGTATGGGATCTGGTATTTAAAAAACGCGCCTAAAATCTAATAAAAAGGCCTACCCTTTGGGTAGGGCCAGGGCCTTACTGACGCCGAAAGAGGCACAACTAGAGCGATTCTAAATCGCTGTGATCAATTCGATGATCTGCGCACCATAGCTTTGCAATTTCTTCTCGCCCACACCCGAGATAAACCGCAAATCTTCAACTGACGGCGGCATAGCTTTGGCAATTTCGCGCAATGTAGCATCATGAAAAATCACATATGCCGGCACGTTATGTTCGCGCGCCGTCTCTACCCGCCACCAGCGTAGTCGCTCAAAGACTGCCTGTTGCACAGATGAGAGATCAGTTTCTACAAAGCCTGCAGATCTAGCCACCACGCGTTTTTGCTTGACTGACTTTTGATAACGTCGCAAAGCAATTGTGGCTTCACCTTTTAATACGGGGCGTGATGCCGCAGTCAATTTCAGCGCACCATAACTTTCATGATCAATATCCACCAATCCTTGCGCTATCACTTGTCGCAATATGGCGCGCCATTCCTGATCGCTTTTATCAGAGCCAATACCGTAGGTCGATAATTCCTGATGACGCCATTGT
This sequence comes from uncultured Burkholderiales bacterium, assembly GCA_903904635.1. Lineage (GTDB taxonomy): Bacteria > Pseudomonadota > Gammaproteobacteria > Burkholderiales > Burkholderiaceae_D > Pernthalerella. The sequence continues at coordinate 1,816 of CAIVDH010000354.1, forward strand.
CGAATTTTTTCCGTGTCACTGCCGCGTAAAACTTCGAGTATGTGTACCGCACCAAAGCGCTGCCCTGCACGATAAATCGTAGAAAGCAGTTTTTGCACGTCCTCGGTTGCATCATAAGAGACAGGCGGATGCAGGCACGTATCACAATTACTGCAAGGCGTAGATTGCTGGCCAAAATAATCCAATAAGCGCACCCGTCTGCAAGTGAGCGTTTCACATAGCCCCAGCATGGCATCAAGCTTTGCACTTTGTACCCGCTTGAACATTTCGTCGGCGTCAGATTCATCTATCATGCGCCGCTGCTGAACCACATCTTGCAGTCCATAGACCATCCATGCATTCGCAGGCATGCCATCGCGCCCTGCACGACCAGTCTCTTGATAATAGCCTTCCATACTTTTTGGTAAATCCAGGTGCGCGACAAAACGCACATCGGGCTTGTCGATACCCATACCAAATGCAATCGTTGCCACCATCACCAGTCCTTCTTCTCGCAAAAAGCGAGACTGATGGCGGCTGCGTATCGGGTTCTCCATACCTGCGTGATATGGCAGCGCATTAATCCCATTTTCATTCAGGAACTCTGCCGTTTCTTCAACCTTTTTTCTAGAAAGACAATACACAATTCCGGCATCACCTGCATGTTCGCTGCGTATAAAATCGAGCAACTGATTTTTTATATTTTCTTTTTCAATAATTTGATAGCGAATATTCGGTCTATCAAATGATGAGATAAACTGTTGCGCTTGCTCCAGTTGTAAGCGTTCTATGATTTCTGCACGCGTCTGTGTATCGGCTGTGGCCGTCAATGCAATACGGGGTATGGCGGGAAAGCGTTCGTGCAGTACAGACAGCTGCATATACTCAGGACGGAAATCATGGCCCCATTGTGAAACGCAGTGGGCTTCGTCAATGGCGAATAACGCTATCTTTGAGGCTTCCAGCAATTCGAGGCAGTGCGAGGTGAGCAAACGCTCAGGTGCCACATACAACAGATCCAGCTCACCCATACGCAATGCACGTTCGGTTTGTACGGTCTGATTAAAGGTGAGCGTGGAATTAAGAAATGCAGCCCGCACACCAAGCTCTGCGAGCGCATCAACCTGATCTTGCATTAATGCGATCAAGGGTGAGATCACGATGCCGCAGCCGTCACGCAATAATGCTGGCAGTTGGTAACACAAAGATTTACCGCCACCGGTAGGCATTAATACCAGCGCATCATTACCATTTGCTACCAAACTGACGATCTCGGCTTGCTGCCCCCGAAATTCAGGATAACCAAATACAGTTTGCAGCACATGCAATGCACGCACACCTAGCGCTTCATTCATACTTTTTAGTCAACCCACTCGATAAGACCGGTCCAGGCAGTGAGCAGAATTAACAAGCCAAATATGATGCGGTACCAGGCAAAGAGTGTGAAATCATGGGTACTGATATAACGTAGCAGCCAGCGTACGCAGAAAAATGCAGAAACAAAAGCGGCCAGTGCGCCCAGTCCAAACATGGGTAAATCATTCATCGACAATAGAGCACGCTCTTTGTAAAGTGAATAGATGGTGGCGCCAAATAATGTGGGTATAGCCAGAAAAAAAGAAAACTCGGTTGCCGCTTTGCGCGACAGACCAAATGCCATCGCGCCTATGATGCTGGCTCCTGAACGACTTGTGCCCGGTATCAGGGCAAAGCATTGTGCACAACCGACCTTGAATGCATCCAGCAAGCTCATCTCATCTACCGATTCTATGCGTGCCGCGACA
>CAIVDH010000355.1 GCA_903904635.1 uncultured Burkholderiales bacterium
GTGACAAGAAGGCATTTGGGCTCTTGGTGTCTAAATACCAAAGAAAGCTGATGCGACTTGTATCGCGTCTGGTACGCGATCAGGCAGAAGCTGAAGATGTAGTGCAGGAAGCTTTTATCAAAGCCTATCGTGCTTTGCCGCAGTTTCGCGGAGACTCTGCGTTTTACACTTGGCTCTATCGGATAGGCATTAACACTGCGAAGAATTATTTAGTCACGCAAGGCAGACGCATGCCCACTTCGACTGAATCAGATATACAAGAAGCGGAAACTTTTGACGATGGGGAACACCTAAGAGATATCAACACACCAGAATCTATGTTGGCTACGAAACAAATAGCGGAAACAGTCAACATAGCAATGGAAGCGTTACCGGAAGAATTAAGAGTTGCGATAACCCTAAGAGAGATTGAAGGATTAAGCTACGATGAAATTGCACTTGCAATGGGTTGTCCCATAGGCACCGTGCGCAGTCGTATTTTTAGGGCACGTGAAGCGATTGCTGAAAAGCTGCGACCTCTTTTAGATACCGCAATTGACAAGCGATGGTAACGAAGGTTTTAATTTTAGTAAAAACAGAAATGCAGATTACTGCAGACCAGTCAAAATCCGAATACCAAAAATTCAGTAAGAGAGCAGGGGAGAGCGATGGGCAATACGAAGAGAATCAGACAGCAAATTTCAGAGTTGGCAGACGGTGAGCTTGCAGATGATCAAAACAAAGAGACGCTGTTAGCGTTGAGAATTCCAGAGCATTTGCAGACATGGGCACTTTATCATCAGATCGGCGATGTCTTGCGATCAGAGGAAATGGCAGCGCCAGTTAGCCATGATTTTTCTGCGCGCATGGCAGCGCGTCTGGAAGCAGAACCAATGTTGCTCGCACCCAAACCGAGTTTGAAGAAGCGCATAGGCATCTTGCCGGGCGCTTTAGCTGCAATTGCAGCAGCAAGTGCCGCTTTTGTGCTGGCACCGCAAATCATGTCGTCATGGATACCTGGTCAGACGACTGATCCAGAAACCCAGGCATCCAACCTCGCCAGTGCTTCCCCCTGCATTGGCGCATCATGGTCAATTTGAGCCATACATACTTGTGCATCAAAGTTCTTACGCCTCACTTTATGGCGCAGCCCAGCTAGGCCGTCCAGTTTCCTTCCCCGCTGAATCAGAAAAATAAATACATGCTACGGAAAAGATTTTTCCTGACGCGCGTAGTCCTGCTGTTTATGGCAATGATGTTTGCGCAGTCAATTGCGCTGGCCAGAGAATCAACGGATAGCCTCGCATCCCTCGCGCTACTCGGCAGAGCGCATAACGCTGCACAGCAGCTAGATTACTCTGGTGTTTTTGTGTTTCAACAGGGGACACAGGTGCGTACCTCTCGCATCACACATCTGCGGCGAGCGGGTCGGGTGCAAGAAAAACTCGAAATTCTGGATGGGCAGTTAATCGAATACATACGCAATGGCGATGAAATAATTTGCTACCTGCCTGCCGAGCGGCGATTGATTCTGGAAAGCCGTGACACACATAAGACATTCCCTGAATTGATTAGTGCAAATCCCGAAAAAGTCGAGCGCTACTACCGCATCAGGGCTATCAGCAGCTCGCGCGTGGCGGGATTAGAAACTCACGCTATTGCCCTTGAGCCCAGGGATGGGCTGCGATATGGCTATCGGCTATGGGCAGACAAATCTTCAGGTTTGTTATTGCGCGTGCAGACATTGAACGAAAAAAATGAAGTGGTTGAGCAAATTGCATTTAGCCACATTGCTATAGGAAAGATCGCGCCATCGCGGGTCAAGGCCAGTTTTGAGGATACCAAAGGATGGCGAATTGATAATGCAATTTTAAGTAAACTTGATTTTTCAAAATGGACA
>CAIVDH010000356.1 GCA_903904635.1 uncultured Burkholderiales bacterium
CGAGAATTCGCATTTTGTGCAGTTGAAACGGCGATAATTTTCTTTGACTACGCTGCCACAGTTAGGACAAGGCGTGGTCAGGGTGGCGTAGTCACCCGGTATGGTGTCGTTGGTATATTCTTTGGCGCGTTTGACAATGACTTGTGTCATCTGCGCGATTTCACGCATGAACTCTTCACGACTAATTTTGCCACGCTCTATTTGCGAGAGTTTGTATTCCCACTCGCCGGTCAGTTCAGGCGCAGTCAACTCAGTAACATCGAGTCCGCGTAACAACGTCATTAGCTGTGATGCTTTTGCAGTTGGTATTAATTCACGCGCTTCACGGATCAGATATTTTTCATTCAGCAGGCCTTCAATAATGGCAGCACGTGTAGCTGGTGTACCCAATCCTTTACCGGCCATCGCATCACGCAGCTCTTCATCATCAATCAGCTTACCCGCACCTTCCATCGCCGACAGTAGTGTGGCCTCTGAATAGCGCGCAGGCGGTTTGGTGAATAAGCTATGCGGAATGACAGTTTCTGTTTTTACTTTTTCGTCTTTTGCCACAGCCACTAACGTACCACTGCTAGCTTCGCCATCCTTGCCGGCTTTGTCATCGATCACTTCTTTGCCATACACCGCTAACCAACCGGGGTTGGTCATGACTTTGCCTTCAGTCTTGAACTGGTGGCCGGATACTTCAGTAAAGCGCGTCGTGACTAAAAATTCAGCGGCCGGGAAAAATATCGCCATGAAACGGCGTGTGACCAAGTCATATAATTTTTGCTCAGGCTCGGAAAGATTTTTCGGTGCCTGTGTCGTCGGGATGATCGCGAAGTGATCGCTGATCTTGGTATTGTCAAAAATACGTTTGTTTGGTTTGACCCAATTATTTTTTAATATTTGCTTGGTAAACTGCAGGTAATTATTATTTTCGCCCAAGACATTAAGCGTCTCTTTAACGGTGTCTAAATAGTCTTCCGGCAGATGTCGTGAATCGGTACGCGGATATGTCAGCACTTTATGTTTTTCATAGAGCGCTTGCGCCAGACCCAGCGTATTTTTAGCCGAGAAGCCAAAGCGCGCATTGGCTTCTCGCTGCAGACTAGTCAAATCAAACAAGGCGGGCGCCATCGACGTGGTCGGCTTGGCTTCTTCAGTCACCGAGCCGATTTTGCCGCGGCATGCTGCAACGATGGAGTCGGCAGCAGCCTGGCTCCATAGTCTTTCTGCCCGCTTTTCCGGATCGTTTTCATCTTTCTTGAACTTGGTATCCAGCCACCGGCCTTCATACACGCCGGCTGCGCAAACAAATTCAGCGCGCACTTCCCAAAAATCACGTGAAATAAAACTTTTTATTTTCTCTTCGCGTTCGGTCACGATAGAGAGTGTCGGTGTTTGTACGCGACCCACCGTGGTCAGATAAAAGCCACCTTCTTTGGAATTGAATGCGGTCATCGCACGCGTGCCATTGATACCGATTAGCCAGTCGGCTTCACTGCGGCAACGTGCGGCATCTGCCAAGGGCAACATTTCTTTATCATCACGCAGATGCGTAAACGCTTCACGTATCGCACCCGGCGTCATGGATTGCAGCCAGAGACGTTTAATGGGCTGCTTGGCCTTCGCATATTGCACAATCAGACGGAAGATCAGCTCGCCTTCGCGTCCGGCGTCACAGGCATTAATTAGCTGACCGACGTCTTTGCGTTTGAGCAGCTTATTTAAAACTTTTAGCCGAGACTCGGTTTTTTGTATGGGGTTGAGTGCGAAATGCGGCGGGATCATAGGCAGATTTGCAAATGACCATTTACCGCGTTTTACATCAAATTCTTCAGGAACAGCAATTTCGACTAGATGGCCGACAGCCGATGAGAGCACATATTCATCGGATTCGAAATACTCATCGTGCTTGGTAAAACCGCCCAGAGTTTTGGCTATGTCGTTAGCGACAGAAGGCTTCTCGGCAATGATGAGAGTCTTGGTCATAGATGTGCGTTCCGGATCAGTATGGCTGCGGGAAAATTTATTAGTAATTATGTGCACAGGTGGATATCTGTACACGGATGCTGATTTTTTGGCAACATTAAGGTAATTGCGGCCAATGATAAGCGCGTTGCGGCAAAATCTGCAAGCTAAGCTGGTAGACACGCCCACCCAAAGATACTGTTAATTTGGCAATTTTTGGTTCTAAAGCCC
>CAIVDH010000357.1 GCA_903904635.1 uncultured Burkholderiales bacterium
CTTTACTCAGCTGTTTTTGAGCTGCCTAATTTAGAAGCTCTATCAAAATGCCGCTGGCTGCGTTAGGGACGCCTTGTCGTACGTCTGTACTGTCTGCGATGTCCCCGCCTTGCCAGCGGCATTTTGATAGAGCGTCTTAGGCAATTATTTAAAGAATTTGTTAAAAAGGACCCGGAATTACCCAGCTTAAGCGGATTATTCCGCTGCATCCCGTTTTCAGGATGCAACTTGGGTATCTCAGGCCATCAATCGCTGCTTGGCCAGCATCAGATTAGCCAGACCAAACAGTGTCCGCAGTTGGGCGGCGTTCTTGGCCATGCCGCGATAGCGGGTCTTGCTGTGCTTGAACAGGTTCTTCACCACATGAAGTCAATTCTAGTCAAAAAACACATTTCCACAATGATATTTTGTTTTTATTAAAACAAAATTTGTTTTAATAAAAACATGATGCTATGCTTAAGCCTTTACCTAGCCTAAGCGAGGAGTCAAGCATGGAAGCCGTTGCAGAAGGAGACGTGCGTACATCGCAAGATCGTGGGGAATTGGCCAAGATGGTCATGGCCCTCTTCGATCACTGGAAGTTAAGCACCGAAGATCAAGCGGCGCTGTTGGGCATCGCGGTGAGCAATCGTGCTGCTCTGACGCGCTATCGCAAAGGTGAGCCCATAGGAACGAGCCGAGACCAGTATGAACGGGTCGGTCATTTGCTAGGGATCCACAAAAACCTGCGCTCACTTTTTCCACAAAATCGCGCCCTGTCATACCGCTGGATGACTACTCGTAACAAGGCATTCAACAATTTGTCGCCCGTTGAAGTGATCAAAGAATGGGGATTTGCCGGACTATTAACCGTACGCGGATACTTGGATCACGCACATAGTGTTTGAGCGGCCCTTTATATGCATACCCTGTTCGCCAATTTAAGCCTTGCTGACGTACACCAAGAAGTGTCGAGAAATATTGTTGCATTACGAAAGCCCCAAAACCTTTTTGATGATCTGACGGATGATCCAGCTGCATGGCAGCTGGCCCAGCGGATAGAAGACGTCACCAAACCACCGGTGTACCGTTCTCCTTCCCCGCTAATTGATCGACCGTTTGAGAATGCCGATTGGTTCAATGCGATCGCGTGGCCATACACATATTGGCAAGCCAGCAGATTTTCGAATGGATCTTATGGCGTTTGGTACGGATCAGATACGGTGGAAACCTCGGTCTATGAATCTGTCTATCATTGGTATTCCGGTTTTCTTGCCGATGCAGGCTTTGAGCACGAGTCCGTCGTCGTTGAGCGTAAGGTCTATTCAGTCACTTGCGCTGCTGCGCTACTGGATTTTCGACCATTAACAGCACAATACGCCGATCTGTTACACACATCAGATTACGCTTATGCCCAGACGGTAGGTGCGCGCATACACAGAGAAGGACATCCAGGTTTGTTGATTCAATCCGTGCGCAGATCTGAAGGAGAAAACGTTGCAATATTTAACCCGGTTGTGCTTTCAAATCCGAAATTAGATTGTGAATTGACTTACCGGTTGGATGGTGACCAGATTTTGATAGAAAAGCAGCCTGGCAAGGTGTGGCTGAGTTTGGATGCAGTGCGATGAATACTAGCGCAGACTAAAACACTCCCGCATCAAGCCACCTGCGCTACCGCATGTATCGCAATCACTGCTCTGCCTTGCTTTTTTTCCTGTATGAGCGGCAGGCAGCGCTGATCATCCTGATAAATCGATACACAGTCTAGGCACTGAAAGCATTCGCTGTAGTTTATCTTGCCAGTTGGCGCTATCGCCTGATATTCACAGCGATGTCGGCAAGACTGACATGGCGTACCGCACTCACTGCGGCGCGCTATCCATGGCCAGATACGCATAAAATTCATCGCCGCCAGCGCTGCACCCAACGGACAAATATAGCGACAATAGCCACGGTAAACAAACACTGTCAGTGCAAGGCAAGCGCAGGCCCACAAAACAAAAGGCCACGAACGCATGAAGTACAAACTAATCGCTGTCTTGAAAGGCTCAACCTCGACCGCCCAACTCGAATAAGCCGGCGCCACATATAACGAGGCAAGGATCAACGCCAGCACCGCGTATTTTATCCACTTCAGCTTGGCATCAATTGCAGCACGCACCCGGCGCTGGCGTATTCCAACTGCATTTGATAACAGACTAATCAATTCCTGCAGCGCGCCAAACGGACACAGCCATCCACAAAACGTGCCACGTCCCCAGACCAGCAAGCTCACGCCCACGAACAGCCACAATATGACCGACATCGGGTCATTCATCAAAAAGCTTAGGTCTTCGCCTTCGGTAAGCGATTCAATCGCTGCGGTGATATTCACGATGGTCAGCTGCCCTTGTGCATACCAGCCAATGAAACCAAGCGTAAATAGCAGGTAGAGAGTACGCAGCACGCGCAAGCGTTTCGCCTGCGCGCTAAAACGCTTTTGCGCAATCAGCGCCACGCTTAGCAGCACCAGCCCTGCGATCAAAATAGCGATCTCAGCCCGGCGTGCTTTCCATTCATTGATCCAGTCGGAGTCATCCGCTTGCAAGCTGGCGAGAGACTGTGCGCTCATACCCTTGGCTGGCACTGGCTCAGAAGGCTGAATCTGGTCTGCGGCAACCGGCTCTGGCTTAGCTGGCGCATCGGCTTGCGGACTCGACACATCTGCCTTCGTAGTTA
>CAIVDH010000358.1 GCA_903904635.1 uncultured Burkholderiales bacterium
ATATTTTTTATGACTTATTTTGAGCTTGGGTTTTAACCTTAAGTTTTATTCTGTAGTTTTGTTCATCACGCAAGCCATGGTGCGCGCCCAAAAAATTTCACCGTTGCCGCCGTAGCGTGACGGCAGGCGCAGCATTTTTTTATGCGTAGTGGCCAGTGCTGCTTCTTTGTCTGCATCTAGCAGGCCGAGTTTGCGTAATGTGACGAAGGCATAGCAATTAGCTTCGATTTCATCGAGCTTTTCATCCTGGGCGTGGCCGCATTCATGATAAAAAATAAAATCTGCCATGTGCGGATCACGCGCCAGCATGGCTTTGAAAACGACGTTGTCAAAATAAATAACGGGCAAGCCATTTGCATCATTGCGAACCACCGCTGCAGCACCGCCCAGCTCAGGATGCCGAGCGCCTGCATCACCATGGCCCAACCATATTTCTTTGACTTGATGCGCCTGACCGTTGCGTTCGATTTCGCAGCTGACGACTTTGCCATCAGAGCGCTCGAATGCAAAGCTCACATTACTGCTTGCCATGATGATGAACAGGGAAATGGCAAGAGTAAGTTGGTGGGCAGGCATGTTGGTGTTGGCTTTTTTAGGTTAGCTGGTTCTATGCTGTTCGGAGGATATGTTAGCTAATTCGTTTTTAACGTCATTCTTAGATTCGTTTTATTGCATCCTCAAGTAATGATTTTTTGGGTACTCAACGAAAGTCACTGGATCCCAGCCTGCGCTGGGATGACGGTGGTAATTTTAAGTTCGCCTAAACATCTACCGTCGTCCCAGCGCAGGCTGGGACCCAGTGTCTTTGCTTGCACACGGACATATCTGCTTCATCGGTATAAATAAATACCCAATTACATAATCAAAAAATCAACCGACCACAAAATTTCCCTGACAGTAGTCGGCCTGGTTAATTATCTTTTAATTAATTTTGATTTTGAAATCCAGCCACAGGCAGCGCAGGCGCGGAAGAAAATTGCGTAGGCACGGCGCCAGTGAGCGTTTCAAGAAACGCAACGATGAGCGCCACATCGGCATCGCTGATTTTTTGACCCAGCTGCAGTCTGGCCATCACACGCACGGCATCCTCTAGCTTGGCGACTGAGCCATCATGAAAATAAGGCGGGGTCATGGCAACGTTACGCAGCTGCGGTACTTTGAAGATGTAGGTGTCTTCCTCTTTTTTGGTATCGTGAAATTTGCCCTTGTCGCGGCCTTTGAGCAATTCCATTTCTTTGCTGCCGGTGGCCAGCCAGTAATCTTCAGTAATACCGAATTTCTGGAAGCTGAGCCCGCCCACTGTAGCGCCGTTATGGCAGCCGGCACAGCCCATGTTGATGAATTTTTCCATGCCCAGCTTGGCTTGTTTGCTGATGGCGTTGTTGTCACCTTTTAGATAATTATCAAAAGGCGCGGGGGTGAGTAGGGTGCGCTCGAAGGCGCCAATAGCGGTTGCCCAGTTTTCTGCGCTGACGGGATTGGCTTCATTAGGAAAGGCGGCGCTGAATTTGGTTTCATAGCCGAGTGCGCGCATTTTCGCTTCTGCTTCTGCATAGCTGGCGTTGCCGTAGGCGAGGGGACTTAACAGTGCTTTCAAGGCTTGCTCTTCAACGCTGACACGATTGCCGCCGTAATGCTGGGCGACTAGTAGCGGGGTATTGAAAACAGTAGGGGCATTGCGGGGCAGTTTTTTGCCATGCACGCCGACGGATAAAGCCAGTGAATCAGCACCGTAGTAAGAAGGATTGTGACAAGCGGCACAGCTCATGCGGCCATCAGTGGATACGCGGGTTTCGAAAAACAGGGCTTTGCCTAAATCCACCCGGGCCTGGGAATGGGGATAGTCATCGACATGCACGGTATCTGGCAGCGCTTTGAAAATGGTGCGGGCTTTGGCCAGTAATGCTTTTTCAGTGTCTTCAGCGCCGACCAGGGAAGCCGTGGCGATCGCCAATAAGGCAGAGAGTGCGGCGATGACGCGGGTGGTTTTTGTGAGGTTCATGGTGTTCCTTTGTGCGGCTTATTGATTTTGTTTGAATTTGATTGATTTTGTTTGGATTCATTGTGCTTGATTTTCTGTGCTTGTGCAGCCGGACATTGCTTGTGGGAATGAATGGTGCAGGCTGCCTTTGTCTTTAGGCTAGGGAATGTGTCCGATAAGCGAACGCATGGAGTAAAATTGCATCTTGTTAATTTATTTTAACGTCAGCAATAATCCTGATAAATTGATTTAGCTTAATACTTTAGTTAATTGATTTATATATGTAATTTTAAATTATTGTATGGTCTCGGAAATTAGATGAACTTCCACACCCGCTTACTTTCCTTCGCTTTACTGTGCATTTCTGCGCTGCCAGCATGGGCAGCACCCCCCAACTGGCAAGACGATTTACAGCCCCTACCTGCTGCAGAATGGAACAGGGAGCGCGCCGCGCATTTGCTGGAACGCGCCGGTTTTGGGGGCACGCAAGAAGAAGTTGCTCGTTTTGCGGCCATGTCGCCGCGCAAGGCGGTGCAGACTTTGGTGCACTACCAGCAAACGGCTAATCCGCTGCCGCCGTTTGATCCGTCGGGCGTACATGACGCTGGGCTGGAGCCCTTTGCCACTTCGCGCCCAGCAGCGACGGATCTGGCGCGGGACACCGGAGAATCTTTGGGTGTGAAGGTTAAGCCTAGTGGCAACCGCCGCATGCAACAAGTGGCGGACCGGTTTTTATACTGGCTGCGCGCCAGCCGGCTGGAAACGCACAGGGTGAGCTATTGGTGGGCGAACCGCATGCTGACGACCAAACGCCCGCTGGAAGAAAAAATGACCTTGTTCTGGCACGGCCACTTCGCCACCAGCGAAGAGAAGGTGCGCGACTATCGCAAAATGCATAAACAAAATACGTTGTTTCGTGCGCAGGCAACGGGCAACTTCCGCACGCTGATGATCGCGGTGGCGCAGGATCCGGCGATGCTGGCGTATCTGGATGCGGCGGTGAATGTAAAGGGCGCGCCAAATGAAAACTTTGCGCGCGAGATTATGGAGCTGTTCACCATGGGCGTGGGCAACTACAGTGAAGAAGACATACGCGAAGCAGCACGTGCTTTCACGGGCTGGAATTATCAGGGTTTGAAGTTTGTGATTAACCCGGCTAAGCATGATGCGGCGAATAAAACCGTATTGGGCAAGACGGGCAACTTTGATGGCGTGCAGGTGATTGATATTTTGCTCTCGCAACCGGTGACAGCTGATTTCATCGCCGGCAAACTGTATCGGTATTTTGTAAGAGAAGATTTATCACCGGAATTGCAAAAGCAGTTGGGTAGCCTGCTGCGCAAATCCAATTATGAGATTGCGCCTTTTCTGGAAGCGGTATTTACCTCGCGCGATTTTTACAGCGATGCGTCTGTTGCCACGCGTATTAAACCGCCGGTAGAGCTGGTGATTTCGACTTATCACAAGATGGGTTTGAAGGCCGTGCCGGGCATACCTGACTTTAATGACCTGACTGAATCCATGGGGCAGAAGCTGCTGTTCCCGCCGAATG
>CAIVDH010000359.1 GCA_903904635.1 uncultured Burkholderiales bacterium
CTTTTATCGCCCCAATAGCCCATCATCACGCAATCACTACGCGTGACCACTTCGCCAACTACGCCTGATGGCAAAAAATCACCGGCTTCATTCATAATTTTTACCTCAGTACCTGAGCGCGCATAGCCGACAGATCCAAGTCGCAAAAGTCTGCCATCCATATCATCAACCAGATGCAAATACTTGGACAATCCGGTAATCGTCATAGGTGATTCACCCTGGCCGTATAGCTGATAAAGCCTGGGGCCAAATACCGCCAATGCCTCTTCAAGATCAGCCACATACATAGGCGCACCGCCATAGTGCAGACACTTGATATTTTCAGGCCGCATAGCTCCAACTGCGTCGCTGTGAATCAACCTCGTTACCATGGTCGGCGCAGCAAACATCGAAACGGAAGTGTGATGATTAATACAAGCGATGACTTCTTCTGGTTGAAAACTGCTCAGAATAATCTGATGACCGCCAGCCAAAATATGCGGCAAACTGTACATGCCCGAACCATGGGAAAGTGGCGCTGCATGCAGTTGCGTATCACCCGGCCAAATTTGATCAACGTCGGCATAATAGGCCTGACACATGAAGAGCAAATTGCGATGACTGAGCATCGCGCCCTTGGGGCGGCCGGTCGTGCCACTGGTATAAAACAACCAGGCCAGCGCAGCAGGCTCGAGCTGCATAACAGACGCTGGCGTTGTATCAAGCATGCGCTGATAATTTTTTGCGCTATCCTCAGCAACGACAATCCGATGCGCAGGTAAATTAATAAGCGCGCAATCCGCGAGCACACTTGCCAATGTATACGAGACAAACGCAAATTGCGCATCGCAATTCTGCGCAATGAACGCCACTTCTTTAGGATGCAGTTTCGCATTCACCGGCACAGCACATAAACCGGCAGCCCAACACCCAAAAAGAATTTCAAAGAAACGCGGTTGATTTTCCATCAAGATCAGCACACGATCCCCAGGCTTTAGGCAATGATCGTGACGTAACGCGGTAGCAATCGCGGTCATGCGATTGCACAAATTACCAAACGAGAGGTGGAATCCGTTGCCGCTGACCGCTGGCGCATTGGGCATGCGGCGCGCCACTTGCACAAGCAGGGCAGCCAGACTCATAAAGGCTGCGCTTAAGCAGTCACTGGGGCTGACAGCCCTAGTTTTTTAATCAAGCTTGCACGCAATGCAAACTTCTGCGGCTTACCTGTTGCCGTATGTGGAAACGCATCAACAAATTCTATATAGCGCGGCACTTTGTAATAAGCGATCTGATCTTTGCAAAATGCCTGCAAGGCAGCGGCATCCAGTGCATGATCAGGCCGCAAAATCACGCAGGCTGCGACCTCTTCACCAAACTGAGCATCAGGCACACCAAACACTTGCACCTGCATCACTGCCGGATGACGCAGCAAAAATTCTTCCACTTCACGCGGGTAAATATTTTCACCACCGCGTATCAGCATATCCTTCACCCTGCCAACGATGTTGAGATAACCATCGTTATCTAACACTGCCAAGTCCCCGGTATGCATCCAGCCTGCAGGATCAATTGCCTCGGCTGTTTTAGTGTCATCTTTCCAGTAACCGCGCATCACCGCATAGCCGCGTGTGCACAACTCACCAGACTGTCCAACCGGCACAATACGACCATCGCGATCAATAATCTTTGCTTCACAATGCGGCTGCACTCTGCCTACAGTAGAAATACGGCGCTCCAGCGTATCACCAGGATCAGACTGAAAGGAAATGGGCGCCGTCTCTGTCATGCCATAAGCAATCGTGACTTGTTGCATATGCATTTCGCGAGTAATGCGCCGCATCGTCTCAACAGGACAAGGCGCGCCCGCCATAATGCCCGTGCGTAGCGAGGATAAATCGACACTGCCAAACTCAGGATGCTCAAGCATGGCCACAAACATCGTAGGCACACCATGCAGAGCCGTGCAACGATGCTTTGCCACTGATTGCAGCGTCTGCAAAGCATCAAATCCCTCAGAGGGGAACACCATCTTCGCGCCACTAGCCACAGCGCACAGCACACCCAGCACCATGCCAAAACAATGATAAAGCGGCACAGGAATACAAAGCGTATCTCTGGCAACTAACGCCATCGCCGCGGCACAAAAGCGGGCATTATTAAGAATATTAAAATGTGACAGCGTGGCACCCTTGGGCGAACCTGTGGTGCCACTAGTGAACTGAATATTGATCGCGTCATCCGGATCCAGCGCGGCACTCAAGCCATCCAGCCTGGCCATATGCGCAGGACCGGCCATAGCCAGCACTTCAGCATAAGACATACAACGCTGAGGTACTTGCACCGGCTCCGACACTGACCCAGAATCCAGCAAAACCACATGCTTCAAATCCGGCAGACGCACGCTATCAACCACGCCCTTCGTACCCGGCAAATGCAGCTCAGGCATGATGGCCGAGAGCATACCCAAGTAATCGCCAGTTTTGAAACTGCGCGCCATAATCAGCGCACGACAACCCACTTTTTTCAGCGCATATTCCAGCTCTGACTGCCGGTAAGCCGGATTAATATTGACCAGCACCAGACCAATGCGTGCAGTCGCAAATTGCGTGACCAGCCATTCATGTCGGTTAGGTGCCCAGATACCAATACGATTACCCTTGCGCAGTCCCATCGCCAGCAAACCTGCTGCCAGCCGATCAACCCGCGCCGATAACTCATACCAGGTAAGACGCAAATTTTCGCTATCAAACACAGCCGCATCATGAGAGCCATGCTCACTCACACAGCGCTTGAAAAATTCAGGAATCGTCGTAAATTCAAGCGCAGGTGCAGACGCACCAACCACATAAGACAGCGTCCCCTTAGGCTTGGCGCCGCCGTGCGCCTGCGTATCGAGCCAATCTGATTTAAAGGGATTGCTACGCATAAGAATCAGAAATTACGCCAGTCGCCAAGTTGCTCAAAGGCGTGCGCTGCACGATAAATTGTCGACTCATTAAAATGCGCCGCAGTCAGCTGCATACCAATTGGCAAACCAGCGCTCATACCGCACGGTACATTCATTGCAGGATGGCCGGTCACATCAAAGCCCTGCGTATTGGTAAGCATCTCAAAACCACGTTGGCAATACAACTCCAGCGACGCATCCATAGGCGGCAGTGGCGTAGCCTTCATCGCTGTAGTCGGCATCAGCAGCAAATCACAACGCGACAGCGCATCGTCATAAGATTTGCGCAATGCGCGCGCGAGGTTTTGCGCCTTTGCATAAAAATGGCCACGATGCTCTTTAATGCCATATTCACCGACCATCATCGAAACTTTTAGCGTGCGCGAAAGATCATTAGCGCGAGCGCGCCAGTTCGCATGTGCATCGAGCAAACTAGTCGTATACAAACCTTCCCAGTTAAAACCCATGCCATTACCATGCATCATCTGCGCGACCAAACCTTCAAGCGCAATCGGCGCCCAAATAGCTCCGCCATCCAAATGCATAGGAACCGAAATCTCTTCAACTTGCGCACCCAGCGCACGCAAACGTTCCGCAGCCTGCCTGACTTTTTCCATCACATCCGGCTCGCATCCCATCGCCTCGAAACCTTCAATTACGACACCTATGCGCAGACCTGCCACACCGCGCCCCAGCGCAGCGGTATATTTTTCAGTGCGCACGTTGTACTGACGCGGATCCAGGCCGTCAGGACCCGCAATCACTTCCAGTAGCAGCGCATTATCAGCAACGGTCGCTGTCATCGGACCGGCATGATCAATGGTTGCTTCTATCGGCATCACGCCGGTGTAGGGAACCAGACCATGGGTGCCCTTCATGCCATAAATGCCGCACCATGAAGCAGGAATACGGATCGAACCACCCTGATCCCCGCCTATCGCCATTTCAATTTCACCAGCACCAACCAGCGCGCCGGAGCCGCTGGAAGAACCGCCTGCTGAATAACCCATACGATAAGGATTGTGTACCGGGCCTGAAGAATTTGTATGGCTGCCGCCGGAAAGACAAAAATGTTCGCAATGCGCCTTACCTGCAATCGTGCCGCCTGCATCAAGAATTCGCGCAACCAGCGTTGCATCCACATCTGGCACATAACCTTCGAGCGTGCTCGAGCCATTCATCATCGGCACGCCCGCCAGACAGATATTGTCTTTCAAGACCACACGCTTACCAGCCAGCGGACCATAAGGCGCGCCCTTCACCTCAGACTTGACTGCCCATGCGCCCAGCGGATTATCACGCGCAGATGGTTTCATACCAGGCGTGCGCGGATAGCGCACTTCCGGCAAATTGTCCGGCAGCTGCGCAATACGATCATAGGCATTGAGCGTGCTGTCGACTACGGCCAGATAATCACTGACCTCAGCATCCGACATACTCATATGAAGAGAGCCCACTATTTTTTTCAATTGCTCGTGAGTAGGCCGCTTAACTTGCGTCATGAGTTCACCTCGTTGATAGGATTCTTCTGGCATCGCGCGCGCAGCAGTGCGCGATGCGTTTGGTGTTTGCTTGGTAGCAGAGTAGTCGCGCGCAGGTGTTGCCTGATGCGGCGACTGATAAGCAGTGTTCTGACTCGATGAAAAATTATGCTGGGTAGGTGATGCCGGCGCATTGGCGCGCGGTGCCGCAGCAGCATGAGTTTGCGCTGCCTTCGGTGCAGTTGAACGCGGCTTGTTGTCACGCGTCATACGCGCTGCACCCATGCCCATTAATTCAGACAAACCGCCAGCACCAATAGCCGAGACCGACATCTCGCGCTCTATGCGGCCACGCTCCATCACAAAAATTCTGTCGGCCACATCCAGCACCAAATCAAGATTTTGCTCAACCACGATCAATGACAATTTTTCGCGCTTGCGTAGCCCACTCAGAATCTCACCGATCTCCTGCACGATCGATGGTTGTATACCCTCTGAAGGTTCATCTAACAACAGCAACCAGGGCGCCGGCATCAATGCCCGCCCCAGCGCCAAAATCTGCTGCTCACCACCGGAGAGCGCACCACCTTTGCGGTCCAATACGCTATTCAAGCGCGGCAACGTATCCAATACCCGTTCCAGCGCCGCCTGTTCGGTGTCACCTGAATCTGCAGACCAGCCCAATCGCAGATTTTCTAAAGCAGTCAGTCCGGGCATGATGCCGCGACCTTGCGGCACATAGCCTATGCCCAACTGGCTACGCTCATGTGCCTTGGTATGCGTGACATCCAGACCATCAATCGTAATGCGCCCGGCTTTTGCCGCCACTAATCCAACCAGCGTTTTCATCAGCGTAGACTTGCCCATGCCATTGTGGCCAACAATGCCTATCGCTTCGCTTTCATGCAATTGAAATGACACACCCTGCAAAACCGGAATGCCAGAATAACCGGCACGCAGCTCAGCCACATCAAGCACTACATCGGTGCCGCCAGCGGCCGTCGTGTCAGACTTAAATGACGTCATTTAGCCCTGCTCCCTATGTACACTTCGCGCACCTTCTGATCTGCCAGCACTTCATCAACCGGACCTTCACGCAGAATTGCCCCCTGATGCAGCACCGTTACTTTGCCACCCAGCATGCGCACAAACTGCATATCGTGATCCACCACCACAATGGTTGATTTCTGATTAACCTGATGAATAATTTCAACCAGTCGGTCTGCTTCAGCGCTGGTAATGCCGGCAGCCGGCTCATCCAGCAAAATCAGCCACGGCCGCTGCGCCAGCACCACACCAATTTCCACTAACTGACGCTGACCGTGAGCAAGCTCACCTAACTGTCGCCGCGCTATCGCTTCCAGACCAACTTGCGTAATCACTTCCTGTATCACTTCGCGTGTGGCCGCTGGTGAATTCACGCGACGTGCAGAGAGCCATAAATTTTCTTCTACCGTTAAGCTGTTCATCACCGATGGCGTCTGGGTCTTAATACCCACGCCGAGCCGCACAATATCGTAAGGACGCCAGCCAGTCACATCCTGACCACGAATAAAAACCCGGCCACTGTTATGACTGACAGCGACTTGACCCGTAATACATTTGAAGAAAGTACTTTTACCTGCGCCATTAGGGCCAATCAGGCAGCGCAACTCGCGTTCACGCAAATTGAAATTAACATTATTGACAGCATGCACGCCGCCAAATCTGACTGACAAATCACGGGTTTCAACGACAGAATCACTCATACGCCATCCTCGTGATTGCGCCTGCGCCGACGCGTGCCACTCGTCTTGCGTCGCAAAATAGCCGCCTGCTCGCGACCCAGATACCAGCGCTTAAATGTAGGCACGATACCGCTGGGTAGCAACAACACCACCAACACCAATATCAGCCCCAGCAACAGCGAGTTATCAATCAGCGTCTGCTCACCAAGCAAAAGCTTTAAAGAGCCCAGCACGATTGCACCTAAAATCGGACCAACCAACGTGCCCAAACCACCCACAATCGTCCAGATAATCACTTCAGCAGATTGCCCCAGACTGAACAAACCTGGCGTGACGATTTCGGCCCAGTTCGCAAACAGGCAACCAGCCAACCCTGCCATCGCAGCACTCACCGTAAAAATGCCCGTCTTGTACAGCGGCGCGCTATAGCCTAGCAACTCCGTACGCACTTCATTTTCACGTATGCCGATTAACACACGACCAAAATAAGAACTCAGTATCCAGCGCGAGATCAAATAACAAATCAACAGCGCAGCGGCGGCAACATAATAAAGCCCGATACCGTAAATCTGTATACCAGGATCACCCGGCACATTCAAAATCGGAAAAGCCGGAATACCATTAAATCCACCCAGACGCGCGTCGCCAATACGATAAGCATCGCCCGCAGTGGAATTTATATATTTAAATAAAATCAGCGTGACCACCAGCGTGATCACACCCATATACACATCACTAATGCGACCATAAAACATCATCGCACCAATCAGCCCTGCAAAAATAGCCGGCACCAGCATCGCAAGAATCAGGGGCACCGTGCTCTCGCCAAAATTCATCGAGGCCACTGCATACGTATACGCTCCCAGACCAAAATAAGCGGCATGACCAAAACTGAGTATGCCCGCATAGCCCCACATCAGACCCAGCGACAAAGCAAACAGCGCCCAGATCAGCAGCACCGTACTCGTGTTGACATCATAGAAGGCCGGCAGCACCAGCAAAAACAGGCAAGCTAGCGCAAACCAGATCCAGCTTATGCGACCTGTGCCAAACGTAGAAGTGATGTTCATGCTGAGTTTTTGAAGAATCGGCCCGTAATACCCTGCGGCATAAGGCGTAACAAAATAATGGCCAGCGTGAGCATGGCGATCTCACCGACCACAGGCATGAAAGCAAAAGAAGCAATCTGGTTCACTGCACCGAAGAGCACAGAACTCGACACCGTACCCGTAATAATGGCTGCACCACCCGTGATGACGGTGATGAAAGACTTGGCAATATACGCACTACCAACAGAAGGAAGCAAGCCCGTCAGCGGAGCCAACACGCCACCGGCCAATCCGGACAAGGCGGCACCGACGGTAAAGGTCCACATATAAATACGTTCAGGGTTGTAACCCAGCGAAGCGGCAACATCACGATTTTGCATCGCACCGCGCGCAATCAAACCCACTCGCGTGAAACGCATCACCATCCACATTGCCAGCAACAACAAAATGGCAATACCAATGATGAAGAGGTTATAGCCACCCATCTGGAACTGACCAATCTCATAAAAACCGATCGGTGCCTGCACGCTAACTGCAGAATTTCCGAATATGAGCGTAATCAGACCAACGATAAGCAAACTCAGACCCCAGGTCGCCAGCATCGTATCGATCAAGCGACCATACAGAAAACGAATCACGATACGCTCAACCAGCAAGCCCATCAGACCCACAACCAAAGGCGCCACCACCAACATGGAAAACCAGATATCCAGCCCGGCATGAAAGCAAGCGATGGTCGTATAACCACCGACCATCACAAACTCACCATGCGCCAGATTAATCACACGCATCATCCCGAACACAACAGCCAACCCCGCACTAGTCAGTGCGAGGAAGGCAATCATATAAAGGATTTCCAGCACAACCACTGCTGCATAGTCCATGAATCAGCTCTCCGGAAAAAGCAACAGCAGATGCAAGTTCATTTTAGAATCAGACCGTCACTTCAAACTGCTTGTTTTCTTTCGGATTCTTAATCAGATCACATGAACGCCCAGTATCAGAAGGCTGACGCTGCTTGGATGTGCTCTTGATCGTCAGCTTCTGGCCTTTGACTTCCATCACATTGATATCCAATGCAGCGTGGTGCGTCTTAGGATCGATAGAGACGGTACCAGATGGTCCCTCGATAGAAACACCTGACTCAATTGCCTTGAGCATCGCATTGCGTTCCAGCGAACCCGCTTTGCGCACGCATTCAGCCCACAGCATCACGCCTTGATACTGAGACACCGCAATTTCATGCACCTGCTTGGTGTCACCAAAACGCTTGGCCCACTTGGCGAGGAAGTTTTTGTTCGAAGCGTTTTGCAATTCCTGGCTGTAGTTACCAGTAATCAGAATGCCGTCACCTTCAGCAGCAGACAAAGCGAGTTGCTCATTGCCGGCACCGAACACGGTAGCTGCTAATGGAATCTTTTTGTTCATGCCTGAAGCTGCCCACTGGCGATAGAACGACATATGCGCGCCACCAACTAAAGCCGACACCACAAAGGCTGGCTTCTCTTGCTGAATCTTGGCGATGGTTGAACCAAAGTCAGCCACATCGAGCGCGAAGAATTCTGTCTTGGCGACTGAACCGCCACGCGCCTTCACATAAAAATCTATCCACTTTGCCGTGATCTGACCGTAGTTATAGTCAGCAGCCAGTACGTATACTTTTTTGCCCCACTGCTTCATTGCAGTTTCAATCAATGGCTCAACAGCTTGTGCCGGCGTGGTACCAGTAACAACGGTGTTGCGATCGCAAACGCCGCCTTCGTACAGTACATTATAAAAATACAGCGTATTGGAACGGGTAAATGTCTGACGGATCGCTTCGCGTGACGCAGAAGTGATACCACCGTGGACTACATCAACTTTGTCCTGACGAACAAGTTGTTGTGCAAATTTTGTGTAAAGCGCAATGTCAGACTGCGTGTCATATTGAATCGCTTGCAGCTTGCGACCCAGCAGGCCACCGGCAGCATTGATTTCATCAACGGCCAATGTCGTCGCCATCACCATAGGCTTGCCATAAATATCAAGGTTGCCAGAATTGTCCAGCACTGAACCAACTTTGATTGGACCATCTGCAGCAAATGCATCAGCGAACGGTATAAAAGAACCAAGTGCAGCTCCGGAAACTGAGCCTAGAAATTGACGACGATTAAAAGTCATTTACTTCACTCCCTATAGTTATAAAATTAACTTCAACATGACGCTACTTGCACGACAAATCAGGACCGCTTCCTGCCGCGGCCTGATTTATTTCCTTGATTATTTTTCCTGAGATTTTTTATTCGCGGCTGGCGTACCCTGATCTCTCAGCGGAGTCACAGCAGAAGATAAATCCACACCAATGGCATCGCCTATGGTTTTCAAAGCAGGCAATTGCAAAGCCATGCCCATGATGCTGTCCATCACTTGCGTAACTGGCGGCTTGGAATTATTACCACCGTTGCCGCCGTTACCACCCTCACCAGCATCACTCAAATGGGAAGAACCACCAAAACCATTCACCTGATGTATACGGATACTGTCGATTTTTTCAGCTGGCTTCATCATCTGCTCAACAATGCCCGGCAATCTATCCAGGCGATATTGTTCCAGCTGCATATGCATGAGTTCAGCCGAGCGCGAATTTTCAGCGTTAATGACAGCACGCGTGCCTTCAGACTCCGCCTGCAAACGTATACGATCGGCTTCAGCAGTAGCGCAGGTTGCTTCTGCCTCTGCCTTGGTGCGCATCAGCAGAACCCGGGTTTCAGAATCTGCCTTGGATGATTCAACTTCGCCGCGTTCCTGTTCACGCATTAAAGCAATCTCACGCGAACGTTCTGCCACGGCGCGCTCACGCTCAGTTTGCAATCTCTCCTGCGCCAACACGATTTCAGTGCGTGCATTTTCAGCCTTGGCTTCTGCATGCGCTTCTTCTGCATGCTTGCCAGCCAAAGTAATTGCGCTTTCCACTTTACGAATTTCAGAGCTCAACTGCGCATCAATTTCCATCTGGCGCAAATCACGCTGCTTATCAATTTCAGCCTGACGAATTTCTTTTTCACGACCAAGCCTGGCGCTTTCTGATTCAATCATCGAAGCCTCACGCGCACGTGCAGTTTCAGCATCACTGGCGGACTTCATTTTTTCAATTTCCAGGCGCTGACTAATCTGCGCCTCTTCTTCTTGTCGGGAGATCTCCAGCCGCTGCTTGATCACTGACAGTTGAGTCTGTCGCACCGATACTTCCGCATCAGCTTCAATCTCAGCGCGTTTCTTTTTACTGTCCGCGATAATCTCAGCCAACTTGCGCATGCCCACTGCATTAAACGCATTGTTTTCGTCCAGTGATGCAAATGCAGCCTGATCAAAGCGCGTAAGCGAGACTGATTCAAGCTGAATACCACTGTGGGCAAGATTATCTCTAACTGATTCGCTGATACGGCGCACAAACTCGGCGCGTTGTGTGTGCAGGTTATCCATCATCTCGCTCGATGCAATCGCCTGCGTTGCATCGACAAACCGGCCTTCAAGCAGATTACGTACACCATCCGGGCTCAGTGATTTTGAGCCTATAGCCTGAGCAGCAGTGGCCACGCCATCCATCGTAGGCTGCACGCGCAGATAAAATTCAATTTCAACATCGACCCGCATACGGTCGCCGGTAATGAGCGATTTAGGGCCGGAACGTGCAATTTCTATACGCATGGTGCGCATATTAATTTCATCGACTTTATGCAGAAACGGCAGGGCTAGACAGCCGCCTGAGAGAATAATTTTTTGACCGCCAAAACCGGTACGGATAATCGCCACATCTCGCGAAGTTTTCCGATAAAACCGATTAAGGAATGCAACAAGAATTGCGACTACGAGGATCGCAAGAATAAAAAGAAATAACGCAGCGATAATTGCCATCCCACCCTCTCACTACATTAAAAAAATGTTGCCGTAGCATAATCCACAGAATTTTATTTGCAAAGAATTATTTTGCGAACCCACTGCAATTCCAGAGTTTTATATAAAAAAATGTAAACAAAACTCTTACACATAATCAAA
>CAIVDH010000360.1 GCA_903904635.1 uncultured Burkholderiales bacterium
CAAGCTCATCGGTGAAATAGCCGACCCGGAATTTGGTCCTGCTTTTTTTGCCATCTGGCTGGATGCAAAAACCAGTGAACCAAAATTGCGCCTGTCTTTATTGGGCATCAAGTGACGTCACCAGTTCAGCCATATAGGCGCAAGGCGCTGCTGGCTTATGGTTTGTTTGGACTGCCGCTGGCTCTGGTTGCTTTGCCGGTTTATGTATTAGTACCGCAGCTATATGCGACCAAATTCGGATTGCCACTTACGCTCATCGGCGCCATCTTATTATTTGCCCGTATTTTTGATGCATTCATCGATCCCTTGTTAGGTCTGTGGATAGACCGCAAAAAAGCAGCGCAAGGCTATGCAGGTTTCATCATGCTGGCTTTACCCTTATTAATCTGCGGCTTTATCGGATTGTTTCATCCGCCTGCATTACAAGGGGTAATGCTACTAGTGTGGTTCTCGCTCAGCCTGATGCTGGTGTATCTCGGCTTTAGTCTGGCAACGATCGCGCATAGCAGTTGGGGCGCCAATCTGACGCAGCAACGTGGTCAGCGTGCGCGTCTGACTGCTATGCGTGAAGGATGTGCATTACTCGGTGTGATGCTTGCAGCAGCCGTACCCGCACTTTTAGGTTTAGCTTGGCTTACTGTACTGTTCATAGTAACGCTACTCATAGCGACATTCGTGCTATTGCGTCTGGCGCCGCGTGCGACCAGTGTGCCAGCACCATCTTTTGTCTGGAAAGATTTGATCGCGCCATTTCATAACCGCGCATTTCGCTGGTTGATGGCGATATTTGCAGCTAACGGTATTGCTGCAGCCATACCCGCGACCTTGTTTTTATTTTTTGCCGCTGACCGCTTGCAACTGGCGAATTACGCAGGGCTATTTTTAGTACTGTATTTTTTTGCGGCTGCCTGCGCATTACCGCTATGGGTTGCCTTAGCCGCACGCATCGGCGAATCATCGGCCTGGCTGATTTCCATGGTCACGGCTATTGCCGTATTTGCTTGGGCTTATACGCTGGCTCCCGGTGCGCTCACAGGCTTTACATTAATTTGCATAATTTCTGGCGCTGCTTTAGGTGCAGACCTGGCATTGCCGCCTGCATTACTGGCCGGCGCCATAGGACTGGCCGGTCATGAGGGTCAGCGAGAAGGTGCGTATTTTGGCGTATGGAGCTGGGTGACAAAAATGAATCTGGCACTCGCAGCCGGTATTGCATTACCCATGCTTGATGTGCTCGGCTACACACCGGGCAATACTGATGCAGCCGGCGCAGCAGCGCTAGGCATTGCTTATGCATTGGTTCCTTGTGGTTTGAAATGTATTGCTGCTTTGCTGCTATGGCGGGCACCGCTTAAAAACTTGTAATCAACACCGAGGTCTACAACATGATGAAATCTTTTTTGTTCACCGCACTACTGGCCCTATCTGCATGGCTCACCGGATGTGGCACCACCATTACGCCGGCTGACTATGCCGCAGAAAAACCCGTGCTGGATCTGAAAACTTATTTCAACGGCACGGTAGATGCATGGGGAATTTTTCAGGATCGTTCAGGCAAAGTGGTAAAGCGCTTTACCGTTGTCATGCGTTGCAAATGGGAAGGTGATGTTGGCACGCTGGATGAAGATTTCAGTTATTCAGATGGCACGAAACAAAAGCGTATCTGGACACTGAAAAAAGTTGGCGCCAATCGCTTTATCGGCACCGCTCCCGATGTGGTTGGTCAGGCCGAAGGTAGTGTCAGCGGCAATGCATTTCGCTGGCAATATGTGCTGGACTTACCAGTTGATGGCAGCAACTACCACATGAAATTTGATGACTGGATGTTTCAAATGGATGAGCATGTGATGATAAACCGCGCTGTAATGAGTAAGTTTGGTATCAGGCTGGGCGAAGTGACATTGTCATTCAAAAAAAGAGCGGACTAATGTCACAACCCATATCGACACCCCTCACCACGTCATCACGTCAGGCTGGTCTATGAATCCGCAGATTACAAGCTGGCATGAAAAGCGTGTCTGGGTCATAGGCGCATCTACTGGTATAGGCGCAGAAGTTGCTCGACAATTGCTGGCGCTAGGCGCGCACGTTGCCTTATCAGCGCGTAATCAGGCCGCGCTGCAAAATCTGACTGCGGGGGAAAAAAATGCAACCCTGCTACCGCTGGATGTCACGCGCCACGACGAAGTTAGAGCTGCAGCCGATACACTGCTCAGTCAGTGGTCAGGCATCGATCTGGTGTTAGTGGTTGCCGGCGCTTATAACGAAATGCGTGCCGATAGTTTTGATTTGGCTGTCGTCAATCAACTCATTGATGTCAATCTGCGCGGCGTATTTAATTGTCTTGATGCTGTACTGCCGACGCTGCTGGCACAGAAGCAGGGCGGCATAGGTATCGTCTCTTCAGTAGCCGGATTTTCAGGTCTGCCCAAAGCGCTGGTTTATGGCCCGACTAAAGCGGCGCTGATAAATTTATGCGAGTCGCTGTATTTTGATTTACACCCGCGTGGCAATGCGGTGTATCTGATTAACCCTGGATTTGTTGAAACACCCGCGACTGCTGCTAACGCATTTGCGATGCCGGCACTCATCAGCGCTGAACGTGCAGCGCAAGAAATTATAATGGGCATGGCACGCGGCCATTTTCATATTCATTTTCCAAAACGCTTTACCAATTGGCTGCGGTTGGCAAGACTACTGCCTTACCGCAGTTATTTCTGGCTTATACACAAGGTAACTGGATTATGAGTAATCAAGACAGCCTGCAAAATGTGATCGCATTTTTTGAATCCATCTCAGCCGACAATACCGTTAAGCTGGGTAGCATCTATACAGAAGATGTGTTTTTCAAAGATCCGTTCAATGAGGTACGTGGCATTGTCGAAGTTGTTCGTATTTTTGAACATATGTTTGTACAGGTTGACGCGCCACGCTTCGTCGTCACTACGCATTTGCTGCAAGGCGATGAGGCGTTTCTGACCTGGGATTTTTTATTCCGCACCAAAGGTTACGCGCAGAAAGAATTCTGCATACGAGGCGCTACGCATTTGCGTTTTGCTGCAGATGGACGGGTAAATTTTCATCGCGACTACTGGGATGCAGCAGAAGAGTTATATGAAAAAATACCCGTTGTCAGTTTGCTGATGCGGGGCCTGAAACATCTGGCTCGATCTTAATTATCTGATGATTAAATTTGATGATTAAATTTGATACGTCATTTTTAGTAAAGCACTAGCTTCAAGATAAGGCTTTCTTTTTGACGATTTTTTTGCGCGTTGGTGTTTTAGGGGGTTCGACATGCGTTGCTGCCGTTTTTTGATTGGACTTGGCCGCTGACTTCGGTGCTGCTTTTTTCTTGGCAGCAGTTGGTCTGGTAGATTTACGGACAGTTTTTTTTGCAGGCATGGTCATCGCACTACCTACGGCCTGCGAAAATTGATCTTGTACGACATTCCACCATGCAGCCGGATTAACGAATTGCGCGGCCATGGCAGTGGCATCTGACTCTGCCTGGGTTGAAGATGCATCGCTCTCAGTCTCAGCACCATCTGGTTTATTTGCCGATGCTGAAGATGAAAAATTCGCAAACGGCGACTCAAATTCTGGTGCGGCAGTAAAATCTTTGACTGTTTCAGCATGCGGCTTTACAGCTTGCGCGAAATTTTGCCCCATGGTTTGCAGCGTAGTCAGCGTCGCGCTTTGTATTTCCAGCGCTTGTATCGAGCTACGCAGCATATTCATATTAAGCTGCAGCCAGGATTCGACTGCCTTTAAATCGGTAATCTGTTTGTTAATTTCGTCAGGCGACATGGATGGCATTGCCATACCGGGTATTTTCATTGCACCCCACATGTTACGGACAAACTCTAAGGGATCAGTCATGGGGTTGGCACCGGAAAAGCCAGGTATTCCAGATGTTGCTGACATAATAATTTCTCCAAAATCAAATACGCACAGAGCCACACAATGAAATTTGCACGACGCTCTTAATACAGCAAGAGTAGCAGATCGCACCCAGCAGGCAAATGCTGGATGATCAAGTGACTGATAATTCTACGCGTGAGCGTTTGCTCACGATCACTTACACTTCAGTTATCTGCTTTGAAACTGACCGAATTACACTAGCTGCATGTTGACCCATACTTTAGCCCCGGAACAAAAACCGCCATCTGCCAGCTTGAGCCGGCTTGCACTGGTTATTTTTGTTCTGACCTTGGTTGCTCATTTGATCGTTATCAAATGGATACAAGGTGCGCTGACGTTCCCCTCCTATGAAGAAGACGAAAGCGCCGTTATTACGGTTGAATTAGAGACGGCGGCTATGCCTGCACCAGAGGTGAAAAAGTTAATAAGAGAAAAGGCAGTACCAGCAGCCAGGGTCAGTCCTCAGCAAGAATCTGCGCCCGAACCTGCCCCAGAGCCTGCAACTACTCCGACACCACTACCAGCAACTAATGAAGCAACATCAAATCAAACAGTACCCGTAAATACCAGCCAGACAGCTACGGTAGCTCCACAAGAAGCGGTAACTTCAGAAGCAATCGCAGATAAAACCGCCTCAGCAGCTGCGCCAATAATTCCCGATCCGGCTCCAGCTCTGTTTGACAAGGTCAGTCTGCCGCCTGCGGCAGAGCTGATTTATAAGGTGATCGCAGCAAAAGAAGGGCGCAAGCTTGAAGGGCGTGGCTCGATAAACTGGCAGCCCAATGGTGAACAGTATTCCATCACGGGCGAGGCAGGTATGCTATTTTTTACCGTCCTAAGCTATAAAAGTACAGGTACTATTAATACCAGCGGTATTGCACCTGAACTCTATGTCGAAAAACGTTTTCGCAAATCTGAAACTAATACACATTTTCATCGCGAGAGAAAAACTATCAGTTTTTCCGCATCTACCAATAGCTACGCCAGCAAAGGCGGCGAGCAAGACAGGGCCAGTGTTATCTGGCAAATTGCATCGCTTGGACGAGGCGACGGCTCAAAATTTGTACCCGGATTGGTTTTCGAAATTCTGATCGCTGGTGTGCGATCCGCCTCTAACTGGCGTATTTATATAAACGATAAAGAAAATATAGAACTGGACGGTAAGCCGACAGAAGCCTGGCATCTGACGCTGATGCCTGCTGAGAAAAGCAATGAATTACAGTTTGAGCTTTGGCTAGCGCCACAAAAAGAATGGTATCCGGTCAAATTGCATTATGCAGACCGTAATGATGGCTACCTGGAATTAATTCTTACTAAGATCGTTATGAAACACTAATATGCAGCGCAACAGCGCTCACCGATTTATTTTAAAATTTCTAAACTTTTCATGACTTTTACTATGCCTTATTATTTTTTTCGAAATCTGCGGTCACTTCGCTCTTTATTTGTTTTTTTACTCACCACCTTATTTACACTCTCGGCATTTAATATCAATTCGCTTTGCGCAGCAGAATCTCATGCCAAGTATGCGGCCAGTTTGCCACCTGCAGCCAAACTTGATTACTCAATACGCGCCAGTATCAAGAGCTTAATTTTGGAAGGGTCGAGTTTTATAAATTGGGAAAAAAATAGCGACAAATATAAATTGCATTCTGAAACCCGCACAGCACTAACAGGCACTTTGCTAACAGAGAAAAGCGAAGGCACGCAAAATCGCGCAGGCTTATCGCCCGAGATTTTTTTTAGTAAACGTTTTCGTAAAGATGGGCTGACCACACAATTCGATCAAAAAACGCATCAGCTGATTTTTACCGGCAATGCCGCACCGCTGCCTTTACATGGAGGCGAGCAAGATCGTTTGAGCGTAATTTGGCAGTTATTGTCTGTCGGACGCGCTGCGCCAGAAAAATTCATACCGGGTGCGCGGTTTACATTTTTCGTCGCCGGTACGCATGATGCAGAACCATGGATATTTGAAATCAAACAAACCCAACGCCTGCGCACAGGCTTAGGTGAGATTGATGCAATGCAGATCATTCGCATGCCCGAACAAAACGCCAACGCCACACGCATGGAAATCTGGCTTGCGCCTACCCTGGAATGGTTTCCGATTCGGCTGCGCATATCGGAAAACAATGGCGACTATATAGAACAATCACTGGAAAATTTAGAGCAAAAATGACGCAGTCCGCACTCGTGCTGTTCTCAGGTGGACAGGATTCCACGACTTGTCTGGCATGGGCTTTGTCACACTATCAGCACGTCGAAACCATAGGCTTTGATTACGGGCAGCGGCACGCCGTAGAGTTATCGTTGCGGCCGAAATTATTCGCCAGCCTGCGCACTTTATATCCGCAATGGGCAGCAAAGCTGGGCGAAGATCACATGATCGATTTGTCGTTGCTAGGTACGATTTCGGATACCGCACTGACACGCGATACCGCTATCAGCATGCAAAAAAATGGACTGCCCAATACCTTCGTCCCCGGCCGCAATTTACTTTTCATCACGACTGCTGCTGCGCTGGCATATCGACGTGGCATCACTGTGATCGTGGGTGGCATGTGTGAAACCGATTTTTCCGGCTACCCTGATTGTCGCAACGAGTCCTTGCGTGCGCTTGAAACGGCCATCAATCTGGGTATGGCTACGAACATGGAGATAGCGACGCCACTGATGTGGCTGGATAAAGCTCAAAGCTGGAAGCTGGCGGAAGATTTGGGCGGCAATGCACTAGTTGAATTAATACGCACCGATACGCATACCTGCTATCTGGGTGAACGCGGCACCTTGCATGAATGGGGCCATGGCTGCGGCACATGCCCGGCGTGCGCGTTGCGCGCACGCGGGTATCTTGAGTATGTCAAAAACAAATAAATAAACAAATTAACGAACAAACTAAGCGCAACTTAATTAGAGCCTTTAAAAGGGCTCTAAATTTTTGTAGCTCAACCGATTACGCTGCATGCCTTCCATCTGGCTTCATCGCCTGCGACGATATTTTCAATGCAGCCAGCAGCGCTGCCTCTTTCTTTTTGGCTGCTTGTAAATGCCTTTCTTTCACATGGCCATAGCCGCGTATATCTTCAGGAATACTGGCAACCGCAATGATTTGTGCAAGATTATCTGCATGCAGATGCGGCAATAATTCAGCCATCGTTTTGCGATACGTAGCAATCAAGGCGCGCTCGCTCTTGCGCTCTTCTGTATGGCCAAATGGATCTAGCAGGCTGCCGCGCAAAAATCTCAGGCCAGCCAATAACGGAAACACCTTACCTACCCAGCTGCCGAATTCACGCTAGACCAAATGACCATGCGTATCAAGCTTGGATAGTAG
>CAIVDH010000361.1 GCA_903904635.1 uncultured Burkholderiales bacterium
CAGTCGCTGGTGCTGCCTGTAAGTCGTGTTTACCTTCAAAACTTTCAATTGCAAGTTCAAACTCATCGACCAATTAAGGAGAAGTTTTTAAATGAGCGTAATTAGAAATTCATTTTTAATTAAAAAATCACTATTTGTCGTTTCATTTTCTGATTACAGCATGATCAGATTTTCAGTTTGGGCTCTCTTTTTTTTATTCAGCAGTTTGCTTTTTAACATTGAAGCGCAAGCACAAACCACGCTCCCTGAAGCAGGTCAGCTACTTGAGCGTTTTCGCCCACAGCTGCCATTGCCAAGTGCGGCAGAATCATCCATTCAGAAAGAAATTCCAAAACCAAAAAGCAGTGATGAAGCGACTATACGCGTCATGCAGATACGTATTACCGGCTCATCAGTTTTTACTGAAGAAGAATTACGTGAGCTTGTCATCGATGCGGAATTTCGGGAGTTAACGTTAAGTCAGTTACAGGCAATGGCTGAGCGTATTACCACTTATTATCGTGAGCGTGGTTATCTGCTGGCACGTGCTTATCTGCCTGCCCAGAATATTAATGCGGGCTTAATTGAATTGATGGTTGTTGAAGGGCGCTTAGGTAAGATAACCGAGCGCAATAACGGTGTAGTTGGTGGTGCTGCTCTGGAGCCATTGACTGAATTAAAAAATGGTGAGGTTGCACAAAACCAGACGCTGGAACGAAGTTTGTTGCTGCTCTCAGATCTGCCTGGTGTTGTGGTGACGTCAACTCTGGTTCCGGGTAGCGTTCCTGGTTCATCCGATCTTATTGTCGATGTAGCCAAAGGCGCTAAATTTTCGGGCAGCGTTGATGTTGATGCTAATGGTGACCGATACACCGGCCCCATACGCACTGGCGGCACGCTTAATATTAATAATCCTTTTCGTATCGGCGATCAGGCTACGCTACGCGGTAAATTTAGTGAAGGATTGCAGTATTTTTTAGCTGATTATCGTGTTCCAATTAATAGCACGGGTATGCGTGTAGGCGCATCTGTGTCGGGCTTGAATTATGAGTTGGGAGATACCTTGGCGAGTCTGGGCTATAAAGGTCAGGCACGTACTGTGAGTGTATTTACGACCCAACCGATGACGCGCAGTCGCCGTTTAAACGTGAATGCTGAATTGCAGTTTGATCGAATCAGTCTTCAGGATCAGATAACCACAGCTGATTTGCTGATCGATAAAAACGTCAGTGTCTTATCTGCGGGTTTAAATGGCGACTGGATGGATGACTGGTCTGGCGCGGGTAACTGGTCTATGCAATATAACGCGGGACGACTGAGTCTGGATGCAGAAACGGCAGCGATAGATGCATCCGGTCCTAATGCCGCAGGCAATTTCGGTAAATTGTCTTTTGCATTAAGGCGCTTGCATGGATTTAGTTCTGCTAATAGTTTGCTTTTATCGGTCAATGGCCAGATAGCAAGTAAAAATCTGGACTCTTCTCAAAAAATGTCGCTGGGTGGTGCCTATGGTGTACGTGCCTATCCTCAGGGTGAAGGCCTGGGGGATCAGGGTTATGTGGCAACGGCAGAAATTTTTCGTAAATTTCAAGTGCCATTGCCCGGTGTCTGGCAGGGTAGTGTGTTTGTAGATCGTGGTGCGATTACGGTGAGCAAAGAGCCATTTACCAGTAGCGCCAATAGCCGCACCCTTACTGGTGGCGGTTTTGGATTTACAGTAGCGTTACCGGGTAACTGGTCGTTGAAATCTTCAATCGCATGGCGTATCGGATCTGAACTGCCTAAAAATGATGTGGACCGTTCGCCGCGCGGGTGGCTGCAAATGGTCAAGGGATTTTAAATTTGGTTTTAATGTACGAGGAATTAGCTCGCACAGCAATCAATCAATTCAATCAATAAAATCATTTAAATCAAATTAAACAATTTAAACAATTTAAACAATTTACTGAAATAATCAAATCAGAGCCTATTCCGATAGGCTCTGATTATTAGCGATTTAAAACATATCGCTGTTAAGCAGCATGTGCGTCGCGATACTGGCCGCATAGCCTGCTGCAATAGCCGGCATCCATTTCAAATGACCAAAAAAAGTATAAGTGCCACGAGCCTGCCCCATTAATGCAACACCAGCAGCTGAGCCTATTGATAATAATGAACCACCTACACCTGCAGTCAGCGTGACCAGCATCCAGTTGCCCATACTCATTTCCGGCATCATCGTCAGTATGGCAAACATGACTGGAATGTTATCGACAACGGCAGAAATAACACCAACAGCGATATTGGCATTGATAGCTCCCCATCCCTGATACATTGTTTCAGACAGCATGGCCAAATAGCCTATGAAGCCTAATCCTCCCACGCACAGCACCACACCGTAAAAGAAAAACAGCGTATCCCACTCAGCGCGAGCGACACTACGGAAAATATCAAACGGCACGGGGCTACCCAAATCTTCCTGATCCTCATCGGTTGTCTTGTGTACCTCACCGTTGCGCATGAGGAAATAGGAAAATATCTTTAATAGGGCTAATCCAGTGAGCATGCCTATTACAGGCGGTAGATGTAGAAAGTTATGGTACCCAACTGCCATAGTAATAGTCAGCAGGAATAATAAAATCACACCCAGGCCACCGCGTTTCATCTCGACGATATTATTGCTGCCCGAAGGTTTACCCTTCGGTACGGCGAAACTCATGATCGCCGCTGGCACCAGCCAATTGACCAAAGCAGGTAAGAACAAACTGAAGAAAGTCCAGAAAGTGATTGCTCCGTTAGTTGCGATAATATTTTTTTGCCAAACCATTAGCGTAGTGATGTCGCCAAATGGCGAGAACGCGCCACCTGCATTTGCGGCCACAACGATATTAATGCAGGCAAGCAGTGTAAATTTTTTATTCGAGCCCGCTACTGCCATGACTACGGCAGACATTAATAAAGCCGTGGTGAGATTGTCTGCTACAGGCGAGATAAAAAACGCCAATACGCCTGTCACCCAAAATAATGCTTGCAAGCTAAAGCCCTTATACATGAGCCATGACCGCAGCGATTCGAATACATAGCGTTCATCCATCGCATTTATATACGTCATCGCAGCGAGCAGGAACAGCATCAGCTCTGCATATTCGAGCAGGTTATGCCTGACTGCGACTTCAGCCATCTGTGGCATACCACCCTGAACATAAACCCATCCTATGAGTGCCCAGATGATGCCAGCGGCAAGCATGGTTGGTTTGGATTTGCGCAGATGGGTAAATTCTTCGCCCATCACCAGCAAGTAGGCTAAAAAGAAAAGTAGTAGCGATGCCGGCCCCACCCAATGCGCAGTCAGATCCAGTTTTTGCAATTGTTCGCCATTACCTGTGGCAAAAGCAGTAGAGCAGAACAGAATACTGATAAGCGCTAATAGCGCATTACGTGTAAAAAGCGTGGAAACAAGGGTGCGACTTAAGAGAAGCATGAGCAGCCTTTTGCAGAAATTAGAAATTAAGCGTGGATATTAACAAAAAATTATTATTGCGCGAGAGTTTTGATTTGTCTGGTAAGGTGTTGCAACATGTCATCAGCAGTAATCGCAATAATTAAACCACCTTAGATACTGCGCAATACACGCAGCTAAATTATTGATAAATGGATCGCCTCCAGACTATAGAAGCCTTCGTCGCCGTAGCCGATGCCGGCAGCTTTGCCGCCGCGGCGCAGCAGCTGCGTGTGGCTAAATCCGTGGTTACGTCGCGTGTGCAGCAGCTGGAGGAATATGTAGGCGCGCCGCTGTTGCATCGCACGACACGATCCGTCAAGCTGACCGAGCTGGGGCAAGCTTATGTCAAAGATTGCGCAGAGCTGTTGAGTCGTTCTACTGGCCTGCTTGATGAAATGCGCAAGACGCAAAATTCACCGGAAGGCAAGCTACGCATCCATGCTTTGCCCGGATTTGTGCTTGGTCATCTTGCTGTTGAACTGCAAGAGTTTCAGCAGCTGCATCCTGATATCAGTCTGGATCTGTTTGTATCAGATACCGTGATTGATCCCGTCAAAGAAGGCTTTGATTGCACGCTGCAGATTTTTTCGCCGGCATCTGAAGAGCTGGTTGCACGAAAAATGTTTCCGGTGCGGCGCGTGTTTTGCGCATCACCCGCTTACCTGGCCGCACATGGCACGCCAGATAATCCACGTGACTTGCGTGAACACAGGCTAGGTCTTTACTCCGGCTATCAGACGCGGGATCGCTGGGATTTTTTTCGTGATCAGGAAGTCATCTCCATCCATTTGAAACCACCGCTGTTAACCAACAGCGTGCATCTGCTTGCCGAGTATGGATGCGCCGGTGCCGGTGTGGTCTGTATACCCACGCTAGTTGCTTCACCTTTTCTCGTTACGGGTGAGTTGGTACCTTTGTTAACAGATTGGCAGCTTTCGTCTTTCTGGCTTTCTGCTATTTATCCGCACACTTCACGTCGCGGTGTGAAGTTGCA
>CAIVDH010000362.1 GCA_903904635.1 uncultured Burkholderiales bacterium
GATTTTGTATTTGGATGCAAATTCTTGGATGTTAGAGGGTGAATCGATGCCAATGCCAATAATTTGCAGGTTTTTAGCCGCCATCTCAGTTTGCAGTGCATCTAATTCCGGCATTTCTGCAACGCAAGGTGGGCACCAGGTTGCCCAAAAATTAACCAATAAGGTTTTTCCTTGCCACTCGGTCAATGCATGTGACTGATTCTTTGCGTCTGGAAGGGTGCTGGCCATTAGCGCGGCTACGGCGGCATTGGTCGGTTGGGTTGGTGTAAACTTTTTAAGGCCAAAATAGGCGCCGATAGAAGCAAATAGAATGGCGATAAATACAAATAATAGTGTTAGTCGTTTCATTTAGTGTCACTTTCTGCCATCAGGGCGCGTAAAGCGTTCATGCTGAGTATATCCATAGTGCGACCGGCAGCATTTTTAGATCCGCCTCGCTGATCATCGAGCTCATAAAGTATTAAGTGCACACCTTCATGTTTCCACATGAAAGACAAGGTCTCAACCATACGATCAGGATGGCGAAAATGCGGTGTTTCGGTCACGACGTAGTCTATGCCGGCGTTAAGTAAAAAAACGGCAACATCTTTGCTGCTCTCGGAAAATAACTGCAAATAAATATCCGAGTGTTCACCTGCAGTGCCATTTGCGACGGCACCAGTCAGGCAGGGCTGAAAGACAGCAAATTTTTCCATTAAATCCAGTGCCAACTGCCGCAGCTGTGAGAGGCGCTGGATTTGTTCGTCACCCATAAAGAGTGCCTGATATTGTCGAACTTCTGATTCTATTTGTGCATTATCGGGCAGTATGTCACCCCGCACTTTACTGTTGCCAAGTATGAGTTTGGCGGCTTTGCGTTTGGCGCTGCCGTAGTCAGCGCCTTCTTCGGCAATCATGCGTGCTGCGGCAATGGCAATCTCTGTGCGTAACAGTTCGGCGTCGCCTGGATAATTAATCATGTGAAATTATGGGTGTTGAGTTGCGCTTGAGCGCTAAATTTGCCCAAGCCTGTTATCTGTTGTGACTTTATGCAAGCTCGACAAGATTTGCATCATGCGCGAAGTCTGGCTAGCTAGTATGACAAATTGCGCGATGTAGCGCGGTTTACGTGGCGTGGGTCAGGTAAAATCCGATGGTTCCCAAAACCTGATTCTACAATGCATATCCACATACTTGGCATTTGCGGCACCTTCATGGGTGGCCTCGCAGTGCTGGCCAAAGAAGCCGGGCATAAAGTTACCGGCTGCGATGCCAACGTCTACCCCCCCATGAGCACGCAATTGCGAGCGCAGGGCATAGAGCTCATAGAGGGCTTTAATCCTGAGCAACTCAGTTTGCAGCCAGATCTTTTTGTCATTGGTAATGTGGTTTCACGCGGTAATCCGCTAATAGAAGCGATTTTGAATCGCGGCCTGCCTTATGTTTCCGGTCCGCAGTGGATAGGTGAACATATATTGCAGGGCAAATGGGTGCTGGCAGTCGCCGGTACGCACGGCAAGACCACAACTTCATCCATGCTGGCCTGGATACTTGAAGATGCCGGTTATCAGCCGGGCTTTCTCATCGGTGGCGTACCCATGAATTTTGGTATCTCGGCACGCTTGAGCGGTGGTGCGGGCGATGCACCGTTTTTTGTGATTGAGGCTGATGAATACGATACGGCTTTTTTTGACAAGCGCAGCAAGTTTGTTCACTACAGGCCACGCACAGTCATATTAAATAATCTTGAATATGATCATGCGGATATTTTCCCCGATCTAGCCGCAATCGAGACGCAGTTTCATCATTTGGTGCGCACTGTGCCGCAGCTGGGACGGCTGGTTATGAATGGACGTGAAGAATCGCTGCGGCGCGTGATTGCGCGCGGCTGCTGGAGCGAGACTGAATGGTTCGGTGGAGATGTGAATGAAGGGGCTGGCTGGTCTGTGCGTGAGCATGCAGATGGCGGATTTGATGTCATCTTCAATGGCGAAATGCAAGGCGTGGTGAGCTGGTCCTTATCGGGCGAACATAATCGCTTGAACGCCATCGCGGCAATTGCTGCAGCTCGTCATGCGGGCGTCAAGCCTGAGCAGGCCATAGAATCTTTATCCCGTTTTGAAAACGTCAAGCGTCGTATGGAAACGCGCGGCGTGGTTAACGGCATTACCGTGATTGATGATTTTGCGCATCATCCGACTGCAATTGCTACTACTGTTGCCGGATTGCGTAAGCAAGTTGGTGCGGCACGCATACTCGCAGTGCTTGAGCCACGTTCCAATACGATGAAACTGGGCACCATGAAAGATGCCTTGCCCGGTAGTTTGGCAGCAGCAGATCTGGTGTTTGGTTACGGTGCAAAAGGTACTGGCAAAGACGCATTGGGTTGGGATTTGGGCGCCGCATTAGCGCCCTTGGGCAAGCGGGCGAGTGTGCATGATGATTTGTCTGAATTAGTGGCCGCAGTGGTTGCAGCGGCCAAGCCGGGCGACACGATATTGGCAATGAGTAATGGTGGTTTTGGTGGCGTGCATCAAAAGCTGCTGGACGCGCTGCAAGCAGCAGTCCATTAGCGGCGGTTGCATGATTCTTTACTTGCATGGTTTTCGGTCTTCACCTGATTCATTTAAAGCGCGCATGATGCGTGCGCATATGGAAGCATGTGGCAAAGCGGCGCAATTCATTTGTCCGCAATTGCCGGCTTCACCTGCGGCAGCCATGAAGCTGGCGCAAAATTTGATCGCAGAGTTTGATGCGTCGCAGCTGGCGTTGGTGGGCTCTTCTCTAGGCGGCTACTACGCAACGGCATTGGCCGAGCAATTGGGATGTCGTGCTGTTTTACTTAATCCAGCTGTCACACCCGCGCGCGAGTTGGAAAATCATGTGGGTGCGACTACGGCATGGCACTCGGATGAAGAATTTGAATTCAAGACCGAATACATCGCAGAATTGGAAGCACTTGCAGTATCTCGCATCACCAGACCGGAACGCTATTTTCTGCTGGCGGCAACGGGCGATGAAGTACTGGACTGGCATCAAATGACTAATCACTACGCTGGCACACGCCAGCAAGTAATTGAAGGCAGCGATCATGGGCTTTCAGATTTTGACAAATACATAGATGCAGTTATTGAATTTTGTGAAATTTAATAGCCGTATTTTTTCCTAAAAAAAATAGCAACTTGTTTAGCAAGCACACTACGTAATGAATTTATTTTTTGAAGAGTCGGGTGATTTTAAAGTGGGTAGCGTGCTCTCGCAGCAGGGTGAGGCCTATCAGGTCGAGACACCTTCAGGCAAGCGCGCCAAGGTGCGCGCGCGCGATGTGCTGCTGCAATTTGCTACGCCATCGCCATCGGAATTAATGTCGCAGGCGAATGAGCTTGCCAAGGACATGGACACGGCATTTCTTTGGGAAGTGGCCGGCGAGACTGAATTTGATTTCACAGCATTGGGCGCCGAATATTTTGGCCATGCACCGGCACCGCAGGAAGCGGCAGCGTTACTCATCAAGCTGGCCACTGCGCCAATTTATTTTTATAAAAAAGGTAAGGGCCGATACAAGGCCGCACCTGAAGCTTCATTGCAGGCAGCATTGGCCGGTCTGGAAAAGAAAAAACAGCAGGCGCTGATTCAGGCTGGCTATGTAGAACAGTTAAAGGCGGGGCAGTTGCCGGAAGTGATGCGACCGATTGTGCATCAGCTACTTTTTAAGCCTGATAAAAATTCGATTGAATATAAAGCCATGGATGCAGCTTGCACGCTGCTGCAAACTAATCCGCAAAGACTCATGCTTGCAGTCGGTGGGCTCACTGGCACTTTGCAGTTGCATGCAGCAAAATTTTTGTTCGAGCAGTTTCCTAAAGGGACAGGCTTTCCATCCATACCTCTGCCTGATGCGCCTGCGCTGCCGCTGGCAAAAGTTCAGGCGTTTTCAATTGATGATGTCACCACAACAGAAATTGATGACGCTTTTTCAGTGCAGCTGAATGAAGATGGCACGATCTGTATTGGCATACATATAGCTGCACCAGCGCTCGGCATTACACGTGACGATGCTGCTGATGCGCTTGCGCGTGCGCGCATGAGTACCGTGTATATGCCGGGTGACAAAATCACCATGTTGCCCGATGCATTAGTTGAACGTTTTACCTTGGCCGCCGGCACGGCACGTCCAGCGCTGTCGCTCTACGCCACACTCGATATGACAGATTGGTCTGTAATCAGCATGGAGACGGTGGCCGAGTCTGTGCCTATCTCTGCGAATTTGCGGCACAACGATCTTGATGCATTAGTGACCCTGGAAAATCTGCAAGCCGGTGCGGGCGACTATCCCTACAAAGACGAGATCTCGCATTTGTGGCAATGGGCGCAAGTGCTGGAGCAGGGGCGCATGACCAAACGCGAAAGCTTTGGTCTCAAACCGGAGCAGGCCAATCGGGTGGATTTTAATTTTTATGTTGAGCAGGATGTTGTCACTATCACGCGCAGAAAGCGTGGTGCGCCACTCGATAAAATTGTTGCTGAGCTGATGATTTTTGCAAACAGTAACTGGGGCAAATTAATGCATGAGCATGGTGTGCCCGGCATTTATCGCACACAAGGCGCTGGTAATGGATGGGCTGCACGCATGCAAGTGCGCATGCAGACACAGGCCGCGCCACATCAAGGTCTGGGTGTGGATCAATATGCGTGGAGCACGTCGCCGCTGCGTCGTTATACTGACCTGGTCAATCAGTGGCAAATTATGGCTTGCATCAAACATGGCATTACCGCTCCACTTGTTGCGCCGTTCAAGCCCAAA
The DNA here is from genome assembly GCA_903904635.1 of uncultured Burkholderiales bacterium. Taxonomy (GTDB): domain Bacteria; phylum Pseudomonadota; class Gammaproteobacteria; order Burkholderiales; family Burkholderiaceae_D; genus Pernthalerella. Next base: position 4,784 of record CAIVDH010000362.1, read on the forward strand.
GATGCGGATTTGTTTGCGATCGTCTCCGCCTTTGATGGTACCTATGCGGCGTATGCTGATTTTCAAAATACGATGGAGCGTTACTGGTGTTTGCGGTGGCTGACACAAGAATCAATCCGTGTTGTCGATGCGGTGGTGTTGAAAGATGAAGTGCTGCGCTTAACGGATATACCTCTGGTCATACAAATGCCGGGGCTGCAGTCGCTGGGGCGCGGAGCGCAGGTCAAGTTAGAGCTGTTGCATTGGGATGAAGTTGATCTTTCGGTGCAGGCGCGTTTGCTGGAAGTAGTCGCTACACCATTGCAGGTTTCTGAAACTGAGACGGAAGTTGAGACTGAAGTCGAAGAAGAAACGTTGGTCGAGACGCCTGCAGTAGAAAACGCACAGCCGGAAAATAATCCTGCATTACCTGCTGCGGACAATTCCGAGTAATCATGACGCGGGTCACGCACAGTCGCTTGATGCCTATTGCCATAGGCATTTCGTTTTTTATACATGCGATCGTGCTGACATTGGAATTCAAGTTTCCGGAGAGTCTGCACTTTAAGCCGCTCGATCCGGCACTTGAGATCATTCTCGTTAATGCCAGCCATGATAAGGCGCCACCAAATCCGGATGCGTTAGCACAGGCGAATCTGAGTGGCGGTGGCAATGCAGAATCAGGACGTGCAAAATCGCCTTTGCCTGATCTGAAAAAATCTGTAGACGGTAATGCACTGGAGGCGCGGCGGCGTCGTATTGCCGAGCTTGAGCAAATACAAAATCGGGTGATTGCGCAAATGGAGAGTAAGACTGCGCAGCGCTCACCACAACGGTCGGACAAAATTATTCCGCAAACGGCTGAGGCTTCAGTCAATAAGTCGCCGCAAGAAGAGGCGCTGGCTATAGCCCGGCGCGAAGCAGAAATTTCGCAGCGTATTGAAGATTACAATAAGCGGCCTATTAAAACCCAGATCACGCCGAGCACGCGCGCAGTCTCCTATGCGATGTATTACACTGCCGTGCAAAAGCGTGTGGAGCAAACCGGGACTCTGCACTTCCCGCAGAAAAACGGCAAAAAAATTTATGGTGATCTGGTGGTGTACATCCCCATATTTCAGGATGGATCAATTTATATGCGCGAAGGCGGTCCTCGTGTAGAGCGCAGCTCCGGTAATGCAGAGCTAGACAACGCCGCTTTGGCGATAGTTAGACGTGCCGCACCATTTGGACAATTCCCCTCTGAGCTCACCGCTGGTGCGAAGTCGCATGTATGGGAAATAGTGACGCGGTTTTCTTTTGCGCGTGACGATACGCTGAGCACCAGTTTTGCGAAGGAGTCGAATTAATGTCTGCCATAGATCAGTATGTCGTCATCGGCAATCCGATTGCGCACAGCAAATCGCCTGCAATTCATGCGCAATTCGCTGCACAAACACAGCAGGCAATAAGTTATGAGCGGATGCTCGCGCCTCTCGATGATTTTGCAGGGGCCGTAAAAAAATTCATACGCGATGGTGGTCGCGGTGCAAATGTAACAGTGCCATTCAAGCTTGAAGCTTATCGATATGCCACTAAACTCACGCCACGTGCCCGAGCAGCAGGCGCTGTCAATACATTGAAATTTGAAGCAGACCATATTTTGGGTGACAACACCGATGGTGTCGGATTGGTGCGTGATATTGTTTATAACGCGGGCATAGAGTTGGCCGGTCGCCGTATTTTATTGTTGGGTGCAGGTGGCGCTGCGCGTGGCGTGATCTTGCCTATGTTGGCTGAACATCCGGCCGAGCTGGTTATTGCGAACCGGACTGCCGCGCGCGCGCATGAATTGGCCGCTGAGTTTACTAATCAGTCTGCGTCACTCGTTGCTAGTAATTTTACTGAGTTGTCCGGTCAGTTTGACATCATCATCAATGCGACATCAGCGAGTTTGTCAGCTGCGCTGCCGGATATTGCAAGTACATTGTTGGGCCGTCAGTCTTTTGTGTATGACATGATGTATGCCGCACAGCCCAGCGTATTCATGCAATGGGCTGCCGTGCAGGGTGCCACGGTGCGTGATGGCCTGGGCATGCTGGTCGAGCAGGCCGCAGAATCTTTTTTTCTGTGGCGCGGCGTGCGTCCGGACACAGGGCTAGTCTATGAGCTATTGCGCGCTCAATTATTGGATCAGCAATGAAGCGAAAATTAATTATTCTGCTTGTTGGATTGCCGCTAGCGGTGATCTTGCTGATACAACTTTGGTATTTCCTGCATATCTGGTGGTGGGTTGATCATAATCCGACATCTACGGCTTTTATGCGCACGCAGCTAGAGCGTTTGCAGGCAAAAGATCCGAAAATCCGATTGCAGCATAAATGGGTGCCGTATAACCGTATATCTAATAATTTGAAGCGCGCCATCATCGCCTCTGAAGATGCGAATTTTGCCGAGCATGAAGGTGTGGATTGGGAGGCATTGCAGAAAGCATATGAAAAGAACGCGAAAAAAGGCAAGATAGTTTCTGGAGGCTCTACGATTACGCAGCAACTGGCAAAGAATTTATTCTTGTCCGGTCAGCGCAGTTATTTACGCAAAATCGAAGAGATGATCATTACCTACATGCTTGAGCTGATGATGGACAAGCGTCGTATTTTTGAAATCTATCTCAATGTTGTCGAATGGGGTAATGGCGTATTTGGAGCTGAGGCTGCTTCCATGCGTTATTTTGGTCGGCCTGCAGCTAGTCTGGGGCCGCAAGAGGCGGCGCGACTGGCCGTGATGTTGCCTAATCCGCGTTATTTTGGCCGGAATCTTGATTCCAATTATTTAGGTCGCCGCACCAAGCTGATCATGCAGCGTATGAATGGAGCGGATTTGCCATAAACGGACTGTTCTTTGCCGGATTCGCGCTTGCCTCATCCTGCCTATGAAAGTACACTTGCGCTGTTTTTGTAACCGGAGACCCCACTTGGGTAGTCCCTTTTCTTATCACCAACCGTCTTCTGACGGCATCCGGTGAGATCGCGCTCCTCTTCCTATTTTTAGAGCGTCTCTCACCATAGTTGGTGAGTGGGCGCGAATGAACTGCGTGTTTAACACTCAGAGCGGCGTTCCCTGACACATTGCCGATTGCGGGTTTTTTTCGCAATCAATGTCGCGCGTGTTGCGACCAGGAGAGCCTATGATCAATGTATTCGTGCTGCAAAATGGTCGTCTTAGTCAGATCAATATCGAGACGCGCGCCGATCTTGAACGCGCAGCGCCTATCTGGGTAGATCTGACTGATCCTACAGATGAAGAGCGCGATTGGGTACGCAGTATCTATGGCGTGACCCTGCCAGATGAAGATGAAGTCAAGGATATTGAAGCATCGGCGCGTTATTACGAAGCCGATAGCGGCGACTTGCATTTGCGCTCAGACTTTTTGCTGGAAGATGAAGAAGACAAGTCACGCGTGGTGACAGTGGCTTTCATACTCGCAAAAAATATGCTGTTTTCCATGCATAACGATGACTTGCCGGTATTTAGGCTGGTGCGTATGCGGGCGCGTTCGCGACCTGGATCAATTGGTGACTTTAAGGATGTGCTGCTTGATTTGTATGCGACTGATGTCGAATACTCTGCTGATGCACTCGAAGGCATATACCAGAATCTGGAAGAAGTCAGCCGTAGTGTTTTACAAAAAGATATTAGTGACCAGGATGCGGCTGCGTCATTGAATGCGATGGCGCGTGAGGAAGATTTGAATGGTCGTATTCGTCGCAATATGATGGATACGCGTCGCGCAGTGAGTTTTTTAATGCGCGGCAGATTGTTAAGCTCAGATCAGTTTGATGATGCGCGCCAGATCTTGCGTGACATTGAATCGCTGGACGGACACACTGCATTCCTGTTCGATAAAATCAACTTCCTGATGGATGCTACGGTTGGCTTTATTAATATTAACCAGAACAAGATTATCAAAATTTTCTCAGTAGCTTCAGTCGCCTTTCTGCCACCTACATTAATAGCAAGTATTTATGGCATGAATTTCCGTCTGTTTCCGGAGTTGAATTGGGACTGGGGCTATCCGTTTGCGTTGTTGTTGATGATAGCCAGTGCGATCACGCCGTTTTGGTATTTCAGGCGTCGTGGATGGTTGAAGTAGGTAAGAATAAACGTTAAGAAAAAAATCGCCTCAGGAATGGTCAAACACCCTGAGGCGATTTTTTAATGTGCTGCGATTTTTGCAAATGCAGCGCGTGCACATTGTAATGTTTCATTAATGGCTGCATCGTCATGCTGCGCCGATACAAAGCCAGCTTCAAATGCAGATGGCGCGAGATACACACCAGCATCCAGCATGGCATGGAAGAATTTATTGAATCTATCTTTATCGCATTTCATCATGTGCGCATAATCTGTCGGCACATCAGACGTGAAATAAATACCAAACATGCCGCCGATAGCATCGGCACAAAATTCTATGCCCGCTTCTTTTGCAGCCTGAGTCAGGCCATCAGTCAGTTTTTTGGTTTGGGTACTGAGGGATTCATAAAAACCGGGCTTCTGAATAATTTTCAGTGTCGCCATGCCCGCAGCAACGGCAACCGGATTGCCCGAGAGCGTGCCGGCCTGATACACACCACCGAGCGGTGCTAGATGCTTCATCAGATCGGCGCGACCACCAAAAGCCGCCACGGGCAAACCACCACCGATTACTTTGCCAAGTACCGTCATGTCAGGCAAAACGCCATATAAAGACTGTGCACCACCGAGCGCGACTCTGAAGCCAGACATGACTTCATCAAAAAGTAACAGCGCGCCGTGCTGCGAGCACAAGCGACGCATGGTTTGTAAAAACTCAGGCGTGGAACGCATTAAATTCATGTTGCCTGCAATCGGTTCGACGATGACACAGGCAATCGTGGAGCCCAGGTTTTTGAATACTTCTTCGAGTTGTTCGCAATTGTTATAGTCCAGCACCATCGTATGCTTGGCAAAATCTTCTGGCACGCCAGACGAAGTCGGGTTGCCGAAGGTGAGCAGACCACTGCCTGCTTTGACTAATAATGAATCTGCATGGCCGTGATAACAACCTTCGAATTTTATGACCGTATCGCGCCCTGTAGCACCACGGGCCAGACGCAATGCACTCATTGCCGCTTCGGTGCCTGAAGATACTAATCTGACTTGTTCTATCGATGGCACAAGCTTGCAGATTTCTTCTGCCATGATAATTTCGCCTTCAGTTGGCGCGCCAAAGCTCAAACCTTTTGCTGCTGCATCTTGTACTGCTTTGACTACGGCAGGATGGGTATGCCCAACGATAGCTGGTCCCCATGAGCCTATGTAATCAATGTAGCGCGTGCCATTTGCATCCCAGAAGTGTGGGCCGCTGGCGCGTGTGATGAAGCGGGGCGTACCGCCAACGGAGCGAAATGCGCGCACGGGTGAATTGACGCCACCAGGCGTGGTCAGTTGTGCACGGGCAAACAGGGTTTCATTATTAGACACGTTTTTGCTCATTTATTATTAGTGAGGAAATCGGATTGCTACAGCATCAGAGCTCAGGTTCGCGAGCCCAGAAATATCGGTCGGGAATGAGCTTGCCCATGCCCAGTCGTTGCGCATTGGTTAATGCGGCCAGTGTAAATTCTTCAGCTTCAAGCACAGCTTCGGGTACGTCGAGCCCATTGGCGAGCATGGCCGCTATGCTGGCCGACAGCGTATTACCTGCGCCGACGAAAGGACCTGACTGCCTTGTCCAGCTATCGTTGCGCACCACGCCATCTGCATTAAATAAAGTGTTGGTTACATCCTGTGCGTCACCGGGAGTGCCGGTTACGAATAAAAATTCGCAGCCCATTTCTATGATGTGTATTGCATCGGCTTCCAGCATGTTTTCAGCACTGGGGTCGCGCCATGTTTCAGCTAGCTGCGAGAGCTCATCGAGTGACAACATTAAAATGGTGGCTTGTGGAACGAGCAACTCACGCAGTGCCATCAGAATTTCTTCATCCAGATCCTGGTCAGGCAGGGCGGTAGAAAACGGGTCCAGCACCAACGGGATATCCGGATAATCGGAGACGATTTCAGCAATGGCCGCAATGGTCTCTATGCTTCCCAAAAAACCAACCTTGAATGCCGCCACCGGCATATCTTCCAGCAGCACACGCGCCTGATCGGCAACCCATTCAGAATCAATGAGCTGGACATCTTCGATACCAGTTGTGTCGCCAATAGAGAGCGCCGTGACCACCGAGAGGCCATGACAGCCCATACCAGAAAATGAGGCGAGATCGGCCTGTATGCCAATTGCACCTACTGGATCGGTCACACCGAAGGTTAGGACTAGTGGAGAAGTTTGGTTTTGCACGGCTACTGGATTAAGATACGTAACTTTGCATTTTACTTGAAGGGCAGTGCCGTGAGCGACAACAACATAAACGAACAAGAATTCAAGACCTGGATGTGCCTGATTTGTGGCTGGGTCTACGATGAAGCAGCAGGATTGCCTGAAGAAGGTATTGCTCCGGGAACCAGATGGGATCAAGTGCCCATGAACTGGACATGCCCAGAGTGCGGTGCCAGAAAAGAAGATTTTGAAATGGTTGCTATCTGAATAAGGCCACAATAAGTCAGATATGCTATGAAATTGGCATTAAATTTTTTTGATGTGTGGTCAAAACACCTACGTTTTAACAATTTAAAGTTACCAATGTTTTAATTAGTTGTTCTTTTTGTTACAGTTGCGCCGGATTCCTGAAATACTTTATTGGGTGGCGCAATGGTGGCATCGCAAGCGCAAGTTGCAACTACCATACTGGTGGTTGATGACAGCAGCACAATACGGCGCTCTGCCGAAATTTTTCTGACCCAAGCTGGTTATGCAGTTGTGTTGGCCGAAGATGGTTTCGAAGCGATCTCAAAAATAGTTGACCATCAGCCGGCGCTGATTTTTTGTGATGTCATCATGCCCCGGCTTGATGGTTATCAGACTTGTAGCCTGATACGGCAGAGTCAACAATTCCACAATACGCCCGTAGTCATGCTGTCTTCCAAGGACGGCTTATTTGATCGTGCCCGCAGCGTACTGGCTGGCGCTAATGCCTATCTGACTAAACCTTTCACTAAAGATAGCTTGCTTAAGACAGTAAGTGATCAATTGCAATTAGTTGCAGACATCCAAAAAATTTCCTGACTTTTAATCATACGAAAAATGCCCGCACAAAAAATTCTCATCGTTGATGACTCGCCTACCGAGCGTCATTTTCTGACGGAGTTATTAACTGCCCATGGCTACGTAGTCATCACAGCTGATAGCGGCGAAGATGCGCTCGAATGCATCAAGACCAATCTACCGCATCTGATACTGATGGACGTTGTAATGCCGGGTCAAAACGGTTTTCAGACCACGCGTGCAATTACACGTGATCCGCTGACACAACATCTGCCCATCATCATCTGTTCCAGCAAAGCCCAGGAGACAGATCGCATATGGGGCATGCGTCAGGGTGCACGCGACTACATGATAAAGCCAGTCGATGCAAAACAATTACTACAGAAAATCGCCACGCTGTTAAAAGCGGGCGCCTGACATGGCATCCCAACCTGATGTCGGTAAGCAGCAGCTTCCTGAAAGTAAAAAAACAAAACGTCGTCACCAGCTCTGGGCATTTCAGCGAGAAATCGTACAGCGCACACAAAATGCCCGCGACAACACCGACAACCTATCCCGCCGGCTGGCAGTAAAAGCCGGATCTGAGCATGTACTGCTTGATCTGATGCAAACCGGTGAAATCCTGACTAATATAAATTTAACGCCCGTGCCTTTAACCAAAACATGGTTTTTGGGACTTGCCAATAGTCGAGGCAGCCTCTTTGGTGTAGTTGATCTTGCTGGTTTTTTAGGTCAGCCTGTTGCCGCCCATGACAGAAATGACCGACTACTGATTTTTGCCAACACCATATCAACCCATTGCGCAATCCGTGTTTCCAGAGTGTTTGGGTTAATTGACACCACAACCATGAGCCAGCAGAAATTAACGCCGGATGGATTGCGATTCAGTACGCAAATTTATATAGATAAAGAATCTAAGAGATGGACGCAATTAGATCTTGCGAGTATGGCGCGAGATCCAACATTCCTCGATATCAACCAGTAAGTAATTCAAACAGAAAACCTGATGCAGTGATTGCATCAGTTGAATAAGCTAAATAAGTCAACAGAGTTAACAGAGTTA
>CAIVDH010000363.1 GCA_903904635.1 uncultured Burkholderiales bacterium
ACAAATAGCCGGTGGTATAGGCGGCAGCTTACTACCCTTTCAAACTGACCCTGTTGCAGCAGCTTATGCCCAACAACTTCAACAATTGCAACAACTCCAGCAGTTGCAACAGCTACAACAGCAAGCAGCACAACAAGCACAGCAACAAGCTGCACAACAAGCGCAACTAGGTCAAATCGCACCGCAAGGATTTTTCGGCAACCTGCTGGGACAGATCGCACAACCCATCGGTAGTGCTATTGGCGGTATTTTTGGCAAACCCAGCATAGGCAGCACCATAGGTGGTGTGGCAAGCCATATTGGTCGCATGCTGCCTTTCCAGGCAGATCCCATGATGGCAGCTTATGCACAGCAATTGGCGCAGCAACAAGCTCAACAACTGGCACAACAACAAGCGCTTCAACAAGCACTGCAACAGGCGCAACAACAGCAGCAGCAACTCGCGCCGCAAGGTTTCTTCGGTAACTTGCTGGGTCAGATCGGACAACCTTTAGGCAGCGCCATAGGCGGCATGCTTGGCAATCAGGGTATGGGTAGCAGCATCGGTGGGTTGGCAAGTCAGTTCGGTCGCATGCTGCCATTCCAGATGGACCCTATGCAACAAGCCCAACAAGCCGCGCTAGCGCAGCAGTATGCACAACAGCAATACGCGCAGCAACAGCCTTATCAGGGCTATCAGGCTTATCAGGGTTACCCAACTACACAACAAACACTGCACTAAACCGAAAGTAACAAGCACCATGCCTGCCGTTTAGTTTTTAAACGGCAGGCTTTATATCAACAGGACAATCACTATGCAAATTATAGAAGGTGGCCCGGGTCGTGGCCGCTATCTGGTTAGCGGCAAAGACAGTAGCAAGCTGGTCGATTTCATTGAGCAAGCCGGTGACGATCCCACATTGAGCCTGCTCGACACCATAGGTCAACAAGATCAACCCCACACCGCCGTTTTTGATATGCCGCACGACACCGCAGCAGCACTCGCACGCCGATTCAAAGACGAAGGCATTTTAAAAATTGAACCTGATCGCCCGCTAAAAATGTTCAGCGGCTGGCAGCATTAAAAAATCATCACGAAAGGAATACCATGGCAACGAAATCAGAATCAGGCGCCTCATCTGCGCCTGAGAGCGCTTCCACACAAAAAGAAGCAAGCATCTCAGCTGGCAGCAGCGAAACGCTCCAGCATCAGATCAAGCAGCGCAAAGGGCAATTTCTAATCGCGCCCAGACAACGCGCAGGACTGCAAACCATGGGCCTCATGCCCATGCAATTTTCTGCAGTCGAGCAGGCACTGCGCGACAGTCCCGATATAGAAATTATTGACAGAGTCGGTGCCAAGTCAGGTATCTCTGCACTGGGCGCAGGCTTTCAACAGCCAGCCAGCATGCTGGTGGCGCGCATGGATCATGATCGCGCCCAAGCCTTAATGCTGCAATCACAAGGTCAGCTCATCGTAGAGCGTGATCAGCCTTTGCACATGCAAGATGTCAATTATCCGCATTCCGAAATGGTGAGTTGGAATATGCCAGTTGCAGGTGCAGGCTTCAAGGCAGATTTTGTTGTGATGGCAAATGGCAAACCGGTCAAAGATGCTGAAGTTTATTTATTCGGCTCACTCTTACCGGCAACCGGCACTACCGATGCTAACGGCAAAGTCAGCCTGACATTATTTGGCGAGAGCGCCGGTTCGATACGGCGCCTCTATGTCAAACCCAAAATGGATTATTGGAGTTTTTACCAAGAGCAGCCTGATGTCAGTGATAGTGAAATCAATGTCATTGGCTTGCGCACATTAGCCGAATGGCCGGCACTGGCGAATTTCCCGCAGCAGCAAATACTGAGCTGGGGCCAGAAAGCGATGCGACTGGATCAATTACCGCAGCGTTACCGCGGTCAGGGCATCAAAATCGCCATCATTGATTCAGGTGCCGCCAACACGCATGATGATCTGAAAAAAATCACGCGCGGCTATGACATCATCAATAAAGCCCGTAGCACCAGCACCTGGAACATCGACACCATCTCGCATGGCTCACACTGCGCCGGCATCATCGCAGGTGCCGATACCTCCACAGGCATACGCGGCTTCGCACCTGACGCTGAAGTCCACGCCTGCAAGCTCTTCCCGGGTGGTCAGATCAGTCAGCTAATCGATGCGCTTGAATACTGCATAGAAAAACAGATAGACGTCGTCAATCTGAGCCTGGGTGGCACCGAGCCTTCAGAAGCACTCGAGCAACAAATTCAGCGTGCCAGACAAGCTGGCGTGGCATGCATCGTAGCTGCAGGTAATTCTGGTGGAGCTGTGCAATATCCTGCTTCTTCACCCAACGTAATGGCAGTGGCAGCGATAGGTCGCATGAATGAATTTCCAGCCGATAGTTATCACAGCCAGACCATCACCTCACAAGTTGACGGCAATGGTTTTTTCTCAGCGCGCTTTAGTTGCTATGGCCCTGAAATAGCTGTCTGCGCACCTGGTGTAGCCATCACCTCGTCGGTACCAGACAATAATTTTGCGGCATGGGATGGCACCTCTATGGCGGCGCCTCATGTCACAGGTTTGGCAGCACTAGTATTAGCGCATCATCCTGAATTTCAGGGTAGCGCAACTGTTCGTAGTGCAGAACGGGTAGAACGACTTTTTCAAATTATAAAAATGTCATGTCGCCCTGTGCAGCTGGGTGATCAGCGTCGCACCGGCTACGGCCTGCCCGATGTATTGCTGGCAGTCGGCTTAGTGCAGTCACAGGCCATGCCAACGATGGCTATGGCACATCCCTACGAAGCAATGAACCAAATGCTGCGTTCACAGCAAATAGGCGGCTTAGGCAATGTTTATCGTGAAGGACCGCGGGTAGCACCCTACACAATGGGTTTAGGCATGGGGAACATCAACCCCTATGCATCTTGGCTATCATCCATGCAAGGCTATGGCATGCCTTCACAACTTTGGTAAAAAATAGAAAGTAAAGGCCATAAATGAAACAATGCGATGACTACGCTCATCGCATTTTTTTATACTGCCGACAGATTACAGCAACAAATAGCAGAAAAAATTAATCAGCGCATTTTTTTGCGGAACTTGTTCAACACCAAGACAGTCATGTCTATTACGCAATCCAGTAATCCAGTATTGCGAAATAACTTACTGACCTGAACGAGGAACCCTATGGAACACACACAACACCATCACACAGCAGAACACGCCCTGTCTTCACAAGAAACCTACAATCCCAACAAACTACTCGACACGCTACGTGAGCGCATGAATCTCAAAAACGATGCTGCGCTTTCACGTGCATTAGAAGTCGCCCCACCGGTCATTAGCAAGATCCGGCATCGATCCTTACCAGTGGGCGCATCCCTATTGATACGCATGCACGAAGTCACGCAAATGAGCATACGAGACTTACGCGATTTAATGGGAGACA
>CAIVDH010000364.1 GCA_903904635.1 uncultured Burkholderiales bacterium
CCGTGTTTTACACGGCGACACCATGCATATGGTGTACCAGCCAATTTTTGAATTAAACACAAAAAAAACCATAGGCTATGAGTCACTCGCACGCTTCGCCGATCTGCCCATACGCGCGCCCGATCTATGGTTCAAAGAAGCCAACGAAGTTGGTCTAGGCGTAGAGCTCGAAGTCAGCGCCATCAACAATGCGCTTCTGGCGCTGCCGGAATTCGATCCGAATACGTACATTAGCGTCAATGCGTCTCCCGCTACCATCATGTCGGGCGCATTGCGCGCATGTCTGGAGCAAGTAAGTGATCTTAATCGATTGGTATTGGAAATTACCGAGCATGACGCTGTGCATCAATATGAAGAAATTGCTGCCAGCTTAAAAATTTATCGGTCAAAGGGATTGAAACTTGCCGTCGATGATGCCGGCGCAGGTTATGCCAGCTTTAGGCACATACTCAATCTGCGACCAGATTTCATCAAACTTGATGTCAGCCTTACGCGGGATATTGATACTGATCCGGCGCGACGTGCGCTGACCATCGCATTCGTACATTTTTCACGTGATACGAAAACCAAGCTCATCGCCGAAGGCGTGGAAACAGCGGCAGAACTTGCAACATTAGTTGAGCTCGGTGTTTGTAAAGCGCAAGGCTATTTTCTTGCTCGTCCGATGAAACTACAAGATATACGGAATCATGAAAACAATAATATCAATACACTGATTCAGTAAAGTAGCAATGCGTCAGACCATCGTTGGGAAAAAGTTTTAATGATGTGATCAATCGCGGCGATGCCCACGGCCGTGATCATGGCCACGTTCATGATCATGTCTGCGCTCACCATATCCATAATTAGGTCGTGGCAAGACACGTGAGCCCGTCCATCCCGGTTGTGCATAGCCTTGATAGCTGCTGTGCGTCTGTACCCAGTGCCCGGGTATGAGCACATAAGCGCCGCCATTCCAGTACCAGGACTCAGCCACCCAAACCGGCTGAGGCAGCATGATCTGCGGCCGATACGGCAGCACTGGTGGAGGCGGCCTGCCAGAATCGATGACTATTGCCCAATCAATATCAGTTGCCGCATTTACCTGCCCTGCATGTAATCCACCAGCCAAGGCAAAAAAACAAAGTGACCAACTCGCCGCAAACTTGCGCATGATTTTCTCCTGATATTATTATTCATTACATTGCAAGGCATATCGTGCAACGTACAGACAATTTATATAGAGAAGAAATCACACCATCAATTATTTACAATTCAAAACAGATTTTTACCAACTGCGCTGACTCAAAGCTCAATCAAACCATGCCGCACGGCGATCAACGTCAGCTCAGACTGATTGGCCACCGCCAGTTTTTGTTTCACATTATATAAATGCGTGCCAACCGTACGCGGTGAAATATTGAGCAATTCAGCAATCTGATTCACCGACTGCCCTTTGGCCAGCTGAATAAAAACACCAAATTCACGCTCGGAGAGCACTTCTATCGGGCTTTTTTCGCCGTTGAATTCTTCTAATGCCATGCGCTGCGAAACATGGCTGTCGATATACATGCGCCCTTCGCTGACCTGCCGGATTGCATGGATTAATTCATCCGGTGCGCTGCGTTTTGATAAATAGCCCAGCGCCCCGGCCTTGAGCATATAACGCACATAGCTGGGGTCTTCATGGGATGACAAGCCCAGCACACGCGCCAGTTTGTCGCGCGCCAAAATACG
>CAIVDH010000365.1 GCA_903904635.1 uncultured Burkholderiales bacterium
CAAAAATGAAAAAAATTACCGATATTGCAACGACCATCGGTATACCGGAAGAATCTATCGAGCCCTATGGTCATTACAAAGGCAAAATAGCACTGGATTATCTGGATCAGCTTGACGGCAAACCAAACGGCAAACTCATACTTGTGACGGCGATCAGCCCCACACCTGCAGGCGAAGGTAAAACCACCACCACGGTCGGACTGGGAGATGCACTCAATCTAATCGGCAAAAAAACTATCATTTGTCTGCGTGAGCCTTCACTTGGCCCCGTGTTTGGCATGAAAGGCGGCGCCACCGGTGGCGGCTATGCGCAAGTCGTGCCCATGGAAGATATCAATCTGCATTTCACGGGTGATTTTGCCGCCATTGCACTGGCCAATAATCTGCTTGCTGCGATGATAGATAACCACATCCATCATGGCAACGCACTTGATATTGATCCGCGTCGTATCGCATTTAAGCGCGTAGTCGATATCAATGATCGTTCATTACGTAAAATCGTTATCGGCCAGGGCGGCGTTGCAAACGGATTTTTACGCGAAGACGGCTTCGACATCGTCGTTGCATCAGAAGTGATGGCGATTTTTTGTCTCGCCACTTATATCAAAGATCTGAAAGAGCGACTCGGCGATATCGTCATCGGCTACACACGCACTGAACAACCAGTTCGCGCGCGTGATTTAAACGCACATGGTGCAATGACGGTGCTGCTGAAAAATGCGCTCAAGCCTAATCTGGTACAGACACTGGAAAACAATCCTGCATTTGTGCACGGCGGCCCGTTTGCCAATATCGCCCACGGCTGCAATTCCGTCATCGCCACACAAAGCGCACTCAAGCTTGCCGATTATGTGGTGACTGAAGCAGGCTTCGGCGCTGATCTCGGCGCAGAAAAATTCCTCAGCATTAAATGCCGCAAGGCCGGATTGAAAGTGTCAGCCTGTGTGATCGTTGCGACCATACGTGCATTGAAATATCACGGCGGTGTGAATGTCGCTGACCTAAACGGTGAAAACCTTGATGCGCTCAGTAAAGGTATCGTCAATCTGGAGCGCCATGTGAGTAATGTGCGCGAGCATTATGGCTTGCCTGCCATCGTGTCGATTAACCGCTTTACTAATGACACCGATGCCGAAGTCAAACTACTAACTGAACGCATGCAAGAACTGGGTGTAAAAATTGTACTGGCCAATCACTGGGCGCGTGGTGGTGCAGGTGCTGAAGAGCTGGCGCATGAAGTCGTCAAAATGGCAGATGCTACGCCTACGCAAAAATTTGTTTACGAAGATAGCGATACCCTTTGGGACAAGCTGGAAAAAATCGCCACAAAAATTTATGGCGCCGGCAGTATTTCTGCACCAGCAAAAATTCGTCAGCAACTACAAAAATGGCAAGAGCAAGGCTATGGTCATTTTCCAGTTTGCGTAGCCAAGACGCAGTCATCTTTTTCAAATGATGCCAGCTTGCGCGGCGCACCGAGTGGGCATGTCTTGACGGTGCGTGAAGTCAGATTGAATGCAGGCGCACAATTTATTGTGATGGTTTGCGGTGATGTCATGACCATGCCGGGTCTGCCAAAAATTCCTAGTGCAGAAAAAATTGATGTCAATGAAGCCGGCGATATTGTCGGATTGTTTTAATTGTTAAAGAGAGCCAAAGAATGCGCGCAGCCGTTTATACCAGTAAGGGACCAGCAGCAGAAGTATTAAAAATTATTGAGAAGCCTGATCCACAGGCAGCTGCCGGTGAAGTACGCGTAAAAATAATGTTCAGCGGCGTTAATCCGTCTGATGTGAAATCGCGCTCAGGTGTTTCAGCACGCACTGGCGGCTATCCGGAAGTCACGCCTCATAGCGATGGAGCAGGTGTAGTAGATCAGTTGGGTGCAGGCGCGCCTGCTGAATTAATGGGCAAACGCGTCTGGATATTTAACGGCCAATGGGAAAGACCCTATGGCACGGCGGCACAATACATTACGCTACCTGCATCACAAGTTGTACCGCTTCCTGATGATGTATCGTTTGAAGTCGGTGCATCAATTGCGATCCCGTTGATGACAGCAATGTACGCCATACAATGCTGTGGCTCTTTAATTGGCAAAACAGTTTTGGTGCCGGGTGCCGCAGGCAGCGTGGGATTTTATGTAACGCAGCTGGCTGCAATGGCTGGTGCGCGTGTTATTGGTATAGTCAGCAGCGATGAAAAAGCGGCAATAGCAAAAAAAGTAGGCGCGCAGGATGTGATCAACTATCGTCAGCAAAATCTGGTCGAACAAGTACAGGCATTAACCCATGGCCAAGGTGCGGATTACATTATTGAAGTTGATGCCGCCAGCCATGCGCCGCATTACGGTAGCCTGCTCTGCTTTGATGGCAAAGCCATCATCTATGGCACTAACACCCCTCAAATTACTGTGCCCTTTGGCCCGATGATTGTCGGGTTTGTGACCATGGTATTTTTTATTGTGTATCGCCTGCCTTCTGCTGCATTGAAAACCGTACTGGCTGGTGTGAATGCTGCAATAGCCAAACCGGGATTTCAGCATCCGCAAACAGCCATCTATACGCTGGACCAAATTGCTGCCGCCCATGAACAGGTGGAGCGTGGGGCGAATGCGAAAGTGCTGATCGGGTTTTAAATGTCAGTAAAATCCTGGTTCAATTAAAGACCTGGAGCATAGTTTTTTCATGTGGATCTATGCGTATATTTTCTTAATCTACGCATAGAAAAACCCGATTCTTCACTTCGTGCGAACATCGCACACACACATGCATGAGATTTGTATTCACCATCCATCTTCTCATTGACTAAACTCTGTAATTCCTTGTGGATTTCACTCTGAAGATTACTAGTTCGTATCGCTGTTTTTCAAAATACACTGATTTCAATCTATATTAATTGGAACGATTATTACTGACCTGTTACTTAATTTCGGTATTTTTCTGCCTTACTTATTTAAACAGTGTCCATTAAGATCGACCAACATGAAATCTCATCCTCGTTCTACTTTACGCGACATAAGCAACATACTTAATCCTGCATCTCCCTCCAAAAGAAAAAATTTATCTACTCTGCAATCAACAACACCAACTGCAGAAAAACGATCGGTCAGATTTACGCTTGATCAAAAACCTGTCATGCGCAGTCAGATTCGTCGACAAGATCAATTTTCTGCAGATGAAAGCAACGATGAAGAAAATGTTATCGCATCGGATGTAGGATCAAAAAACAAGGCAACTCGCAAAGAAAAATTTTTATTTTATGTGCCGGATGAAATGCTGGAATCATCCGAATCTTCCAGCGGCACCTCGTCAGCGCCTGTCATACTGTTAAGTCCTGCAAAGCTTCCGTCAAGTCCGCCACAACTCGTTTTACGCTCACCAGAGCTTCCGACGACGAGTCATTCAGCACCTGTATCTGTCCAGGCTACACCATTAGCCACACCACGATCGACAATGGTCGGAGAAAAAAATAGCTATTTGAGCCAAATAAACTCACTCAAAAAAATAGGTCGTCAGTTAAGCGAAAAGCTGGAAAACATCTCGGTCGTCTCGCCATTTAAATCCTCTACTTCAACAACATCAGTTCACAATGCATGGTCAAATCAACAGGCGACTAATCCGCTTGCAAATTTCTCTGAAGTTTTCCTTGATGATTTGGCAGGTAAAATTCGTGCGCTAAAAAATTATGATGACTTTAAATTAAAGCCGACATACAGCAAAAATATTATTTTAAATGCTGAAATCCTCCAAAATTTGCCTGTAAATAGCCAATTTCGCGAACCAGCAATGCTGAAGCTTTTACTTGCTGATGCCAATGAGCGTATTGCGAATGAAGACCATGCGATAGATATTGAAGTTGATTTGAATGATCCTGCATTCAGTAAATTTGTATCTTCTGCGGCAGACGGCGCTTTTATAAAGCCATGGGATCGCGATTCTAGTGATGTTAAAGCAGAGCTTCGGTCATATGTAGCTAGTGTCAAGCCTACGTTTGCACGTGATTTTGAAAATTCAAACTATTTTGTAAAAGATGAAAATGGTGCACTAAGAAAATTAAACACCATAGATGAATTCATTGACTTGATGAAATCAGAATCTAATCCAGATTTAGCTATGGTAATCAGCAATATTGCGTCGCAAAATCTAGGCAACTTTACCAAGAATGCGCTTTTTTTACGCCAGGATAGTAGTGGAATTTCACAATCCATACTTAAGCGGCGTAATGGCACGCCCATCATGCCACTTGCCATAGCCAAAGCATCGTATGTTTTTAGTAAAAATAAAAATGGTTCATTCACAATTGACTATACGTGGG